>CACXSS010000114.1 GCA_902770245.1 uncultured Planctomycetota bacterium
GTTCGTACCCTTTGGATACGCCAATAACATTGTTCGCCAACAGAGCGCGCATAAGACCAAAGAACGCGCGAGTCTGTCGATCTTCAGCCGTAATGCTGACTTTGAGAGAATTGTCCTCAAAAACAACGTCAACGTTCGGTAAAATCGTCAGCGACAGTTTGCCTTTCGGACCTTCAAGTTCAACAACGCCGTTTTCAATCGTTACTTTAACGCCGGCTGGAACTTCGACGGGTTTCTTTCCAATTCGTGACATGGATTATCCTTTTGACATAAAAATTATCAATATGAGGTTTTCTGCCTATCCCTCAATATTGCGACTTTCCGACAGCGGCGTTCAAACAAACGCCGCAATTCGAAAAATCAGATTACCAAACTTCACACAAAACTTCGCCGCCAATATTCTTTTGACGGGCAACGCGATCGCTGACAACGCCGCTGGAGCTGCTGATAACGGTAATTCCCAATCCGTTCAAAACCGGCTTGAGTTCCGATGAAGAGCTGTAAATGCGGCGGCCAGGCTTGCTGAGCCGTTTAATGTGACGAATAACTTTTTCGCCATTCTGGCCATATTTAAGCGTCAGACGAAGTGTATTGCAAGGCTGAGCTTCAATTACTTCCCAGTCCCAAATGTATCCTTCACTCTTGAGGACGTCTGCAATACCTTTTTTAATATTTGAGTACGGCAAATCGACGTGAGATCGTTCTACGCGCACTGCATTGCGGATACGAGTTAACATATCAGCGATGGGGTCGGTCATCATAGTATTTTATCCCTTTACCAGCTTGCCTTCTTAACACCAGGAATCAAACCCTGATCCGCCAACTTGCGGAAACAGATACGACATAATCCAAATTTGCGATAAACCGCGCGCGGACGACCGCAAAGCTTACAGCGACTTTCTTTGCGCGTCATGAACTTCGGCGCGCGATTCGCTTTTGCTATTTTCGACTTACTAGCCATTCTGATGATTCCTTATTTCTTGTTATCTGTTTTATAAGGCATTCCGAACAATTTCAACAGCAAACGAGCTTCTTCGTCGCTGGGAACGTTCGTTACCATGGTGATGTTTAAACCTTGCGGACGGACAAATTTATCAGGATTCAACTCCGGGAACACCAATTGTTCGGTAAGACCCAGGTTGTAGTTGCCGCGACCGTCAAAACCACTGGGGTTAAGACCACGGAAGTCGCGAACTCGAGGAATCGCGTACGAAATCAAACGATCCAGAAATTCATACATGCGTGCGCCGCGGAGAGTTACCTTGCAGCCAATAGCCTGACCTTCACGAAGATGGAAGTTGGCAATTGACTTTTTCGCAAGCGTAACAACCGGTTTCTGACCGGTGATGAGGCTCATCGCTTCGACGGCTTCCTCAAGGTGTTTCTTTTCGTTAATCGCGCTTCCAACGCCCATGTTGACTACGATCTTTTCCAGTTTCGGAATCGACATCGGGTTTTCACGCCCTAACTGCTTTTTCAGTTCAGGAATGATTTCCTGCTTGTACTTTGTTAATAAACGGGGTTCCATTTTATTCCTTCGGTTGGAGTTCTATGCCAATCCGGGCGCCGAACGTCGTTAAGCGCCGTATTGTAAACTATTTGTCTGCTTTAGCTTTTTCGCCTTTGACCGTCTGAACAGTCGCATTGCACTTTTTGCAGAACAATTCTTTGGTTCCTTCTTCGTTGAATCGAGCGCCAAGCTTTGTCGCTTTGCCGCAAAGCGGGCAAACAAACATAATGTTGGAAAGCTGAACCGGCTGCTCAATCTTCAGGATGCCGCCTCGCGGGTTACGCTGACTCGGCTTGACGTGCTTGCTAACCTGCTTAACTCCGGCGACAACAGCGCGTCCGCTTTTGCGGTCGATGCTCATGACCTTGCCGCGCTTGCCTTTGTTCTTGCCGGTGATAACTTCTACGGTATCGTTTACTTTAATTCTCATCACACAACCTCACTGGCAAGGGAAATAATTTTCATAAAATTGCGTTCGCGCAGTTCTCGAGCAACAGCGCCGAAAATACGGGTGCCGCGAGGGTTATTGTCTTTGTCGATAATAACCGCTGCGTTGCTGTCGAAACGAACATAACTGCCATCTGTACGGCGTACCGGAGATTTCGTACGAACGATTACCGCCTTGACAACTGATCCTTTCTGGATGTTGCTGCCAGGAATGACGCTTTTGACTGAACAAACAATCACTTCGCCCAACTTGGCGCAGCGTTTGTGAGTTCCGCCAAGAACCTTGATGCACATCAACTCTTTGGCGCCTGTGTTGTCGGCTACAGTAAGCCGCGTTTGCATCTGAATCATTTTAACACCTTAACGTATTGTTAAATTACTTTAATAGTCATTGACTAATGCCGCCAATCAAGACGACATCGCCTAGTAACGGTTTTATTTACCTTGAGCCGCTGCGCGAAGAGCAGAAATATCAATAATTTCGCCCTTTTCAACGATGCGAACGAGATTCCAGCGCTTCATTTTGGACATCGGTCGAGATTCTTCAATTTCAACCATGTCGCCCGTCTTGGACTCGTTGTTTTCGTCATGGGTAATGCAGACCGTCTTGCGCTTGATGTACTTCCCGTACTTAGGATGCTTTTCCATTCGCGAAATTTCAACGCGACGAGTTTTATCCATTTTGTCGGAGGTAACCAGACCAATAAACAACTTCTTCGGCATTTTTATACCTTTGATTTCTTGTAATTTTCCGCGCTGACAGATTACTCCTGACAGCGTATAAATTTGCGAAACAACTTATTTGCCCAAACCAAGCTCGCGCTCTCTCTGGACGGTTTTAATCTTGGCGATCAGTTTGCGATTCTTCATCAATTCAGTCGGGGTGTCCAGACGTTCCATCTGGGACTTGATGCGAAGGCGAAACATCGCTTTGCGGGCATCTTCTAAAGTCGCATTGAGCTGTTCGTCGCTCATTTCGCGAAGTTCGGATGTTTTCGTTAATGACATTTTACTTCTCGCTATTCCTGTAAAGCGCCCAGTAAAACACTGGACGATTTCAAACTACATTACTCGACGCGATACCATTCGAACCGGAACAGGCATCTTGTGGGCAAGACGCGCTAAACACATGCGAGCGGCTTCTTCAGTTGTACCGCCGATTTCGTACAAAATCGTTCCGGTATGAACTACGGCTGCCCAATATTCAGGTTCGCCTTTTCCTTTACCCATACGAGTTTCCAACGGAGTGCTGGAAATCGGCTTGGTCGGGAATATTCTTACAAAAAGTCTGCCTTCGCCGCGAAGATATTGTTGAGCAGCGATACGGCCAGCTTCTATAGTTGCAGCGGGAATCCACCCAGCCTGCAGCGTTTGCAATCCAAAGTCTCCAAAGACGACGCGGTTGCCGCGAGAGGCATTACCTCTTAGCCGTCTTCTTTGTTCCTTTCGATGCTTTACTCTCTTGGGCATATTTGCCATCGTTATTGTCCTCACTGAAAGCGCCCAGGTTTATCCAGACTTGAATTCCGATGTGTCCCTGAGCAATCTTGGCTTCACAAAAACCATAATCAATATTCGCACGCAACGTCGACAGAGGAATTGAACCCTCAATCGCCTTTTCCGTACGAGCCATATCAGCTCCGCCCAAACGACCGGACAACTGAATCTTAATTCCTTTAGCGCCGTCCTTTTCCTTCATGGTAAGTTCCATCGCCTTTTTCATGGCGCGACGGAAACTGGCGCGTTTGATCAACTGTTCGCCAATGTCTTCGGCTACCAGCTGAGCGTTCAATTCAGGTCGCTTGATTTCGGAAATCGTTAAGTTGATTCGACGACCTGTGATTTTCTGAAGCTCATTCTGAAGAGCCTCGACCTTTTCGCCTTTCGGACCGATCAGCTGACCGGGACGAGCGGAGAAAAGAATAACCTTGACTTCGTCGCGAGTGCGTTCGATCTCGATCTTCGAGATCATCGGATACATCGCGCGGCCAACGTTGTTTTTACGAGTCTTGATGAACTCACGGATTTTGAAGTCTTCGACCAGCAAATCGGCGAACTCGCGCTTGTTAGCGTACCACCGACTCTTCCAGCCAAGGAAAACTCCCGTGCGATATCCAGTAGGGTTGACTTTCTGTCCCATAATTCAAATCTCTTTTAGACTCTCGTCTGGTATAAACTTTTTGCTATTTACAAGTACTATTCTTTAGTCTCAATCTCGGACTCACTTTCGAGCGTTACACTCAAATGTGAGATTTCCTTGGTAATGACGGAAGCCATTCCACGAGACTTCGGACGCATGCGTTTAATCATGCGAGGTCCGCCGTCAACGCGAGCGTCAATAACGACCAGGGATTCAAGGTCGGCAACATGTCGGTCTTCCGCGTTGGCAATAGCGCTTTTGAGAACCTTTTCCAACATTCGAGCGCCGCGATTCGGGAAAAATTTCAAGGCGTCAACCGCTTCCAAAGCGTATTGACCGCGAATGATATCCGCAAACGGGCGAACCTTTTGGGCGCTAATGTGAGCGAATTTGTGAATTGCTTTGTATGACATTATATTACCTGTGAAACTCTAAATTGGGTTACGGCAGACTTGAAATAATTTACTATTTCTTGTTGCCCTTGCCAGCGTGACCGCGGAAGATTCGCGTCATCGAAAATTCACCCAGCTTGTGACCAACCATTTCTTCGGTTACAAATACTTTGTGAAAAATCTTGCCGTTGTGAACCATGAAGGTGTGTCCAACAAATTCCGGAACGATTGTACAGGCTCGCGCCCACGTCTTAATCGGCTCCTTTGTATTCGTCTGGTTAAGTTTATCAACCTTGGCGTACAGTTTCGGGTCAACAAAGGGACCCTTTTTCAATGATCTACTCATGTTTTATACTCAATCCAAAAAAGGAAAACCTTTGTTACTTGACTAACTTCAAAATGCCATAACGGCGACTGCGGCGACGGCGAACAATCGCGCGATTGCTGGCCTTGTGACGATTTCGGGTCGGTCCGCCCTTGGTCGGCTTGCCGGTTGGGGTTACCGGGTTGCGTCCGCCCTTGGTTCGACCTTCGCCACCGCCGTGCGGGTGGTCAATCGGGTTCATTGCAGTGCCGCGAACGTGAGGCTTTTTACCCAGCCAGCGTTTACGACCGGCTTTGCCGAGAACGATGTTCATGTGATCGCCGTTGCTGGTAACGCCAATGGTCGCCATGCATGCAACCGGAATACGGCGAATTTCACCGGAGGGAAGCGTGATCTGAGCCCAGCCGGAATCGCGAGCGACCAAAGTCGCATAAACGCCAGCTGCGCGACACAGACGAGCGCCCTGTCCAGGCTGCATCTCGATGTTGTGAATATTTGTTCCCAACGGGATTTCAGTCAAAGGAAGGCAGTTGCCCAACGTCGGAGCGGATCCGGGACCGCTGACAACTTTGTCGCCCTTTTTCAAGCCGTTCGGAGCGATGATGTAACGCTTTTCGCCGTCAACGTAGTTCAGCAGAGCAATGCGGGCTGAACGGTTCGGGTCGTATTGAATGGAATCAACAACAGCCGGAATGCCGTACTTATTGCGGCGAAAATCGATCAAACGATAAGCGCGTTTGTGTCCGCCACCGCGAAAACGACATGTTGTAACGCCCTGATTGTTGCGTCCGCCTGTTTTCTTCGCCGGAATCATAAGGGATTTTTCCGGCTTGTAATTCGGGGTCAGGTCCGCGAAATCACTAACCGTGGCTCCTCGTCGCCCCGGCGTAATCGGTTTATATCTGATAATTCCCATCTTATACTCGCTATATTAAATTTGGTTAAATTTTATTCCACTCACTCACGACATTAGTAGTAATCAATACGATGTTCTTCGTTGAGAATAACGATCGCCTTCTTCCAGTCGCTTGTATAACGAACGCCGGTTCGCGTGCGGCGAGCCTTGCCCTTACGAGTCTGTGTGTTGACTTTATCAACCTTAACGTCAAAAAGTTCCTCGACAGCCTTTTTAATGTCAGTTTTGGTAGCCAGCGGATTGACTTCGAAGCAGTAGGCGTTGGTTCGTTCGGATTTGTGATACCCCTTTTCCGTAACCAACGGGCGCAGAATAATCTGCTGGGGTTCGAGAACCATTTTTGTCTTTTTTGTTTCTACTGGTGTGCGTTTCATTTTGTTACCTGTTCGCCAAAGCGAAAAATTACTCAGTTATATTTTTAGCCAACCTTGAATAACTCAGTTCTTTTCCTGAGCAACCTTGCCGCGGAACGCGTCCAGAGCGGCTTTGGTAATCAACATGCGCTGCGGTTTGAGAATGTCGTAAGCATTCAATTCTGCAACCGGCTTAACGCTCGCTCCGGCAATGTTCCGGACCGATTTGTAAATGTTTACATTGTATTCAGCAATGGCGAAAATTGTCGTTACATCGTTCAGCTTGAGAGCCTTCAGAACGGAAGCGAAATCTTTCGTCTTGGGAGCGTCAATGGTGTAATCGTCCAGAATGACGAGTTCGCCATCGTCGATCTTGGTGCGAAGAGCCATTCTCGTCGCGAGCTTGAGAGCCTTGCGATTCATACGATAAGACCAATCAGGGTTATCGATGGCAAAAGCGCAGCCGCCGCCAACGCGAACGTTTGTGCGTTTCATACCAGCGCGAGCGTTGCCCGTTCCCTTCTGACGATACATCTTCTTTTTGCTGCCGGCGACGTCTGAACGTCCCTTCGTCTTGACGCTGCCTTGACGAAGATTGTTGCGATACATAACAACAGCGTCATGGAGAAGCTGCTTCGTTACCTTGTCAGCCAGTTCCGTCGTGTCGATTTCGTATTGTCCGACCTCTTTACCGGTCTTGTCAACTATGGGGATATTAGCCATAATTCAACCAACTTTTCCTAGTAGGATTCTAATCGCATCTGTTGCCAGGTTTCGATTATCGTCCGATGTATGTAAAATTAACTTGTTTGTACGATAAATGCCGATCTTTTCTCTATACCTTGTTCCAGTTATTCTTTGACGGTGTAATCAATAAGAACTTCCGGGAAGGGTTTGGGAGCGGGAAGATAATTGCTCGGTCTGACCTGGACGTAACCGCCATTGGGACCGGGAACCGCGCCGTAGATGAGAAGAAGATTATTGGCTTTGTCTGCCTTGACGATTTTGATGTTGCGCGTTGTACAGCGAACGTTGCCGTACTGACCAGAGCTGCGAAGACCTTTTTGTACGCGAGAAGGATAAGCGCTGCAGCCCGTTGAACCAGCGTGACGATGGCATTTTTTAACGCCGTGCGTCATACGCTGACCGCCAAAGTTATGGCGTTTCATGGTGCCGGCGTAGCCGCGACCTTTGCTTAGAGCCGTAACGTCTACCGAAGCAACTCCGTTAAAGACGTCAACGTCTAAAACCTGACCAACTTCAAAACCTTGCGGCGAAACGCGAAATTCGCGAACGAACGCCTGCGGTTCACAGTTGGCTTTCTTGGAAAGTTCTGCTCCAACTTCCTGAGCAGCCTTTGCGCGTTTGGATTCGATATTGGCAACGTGACCGCGAACAGACTTGGAAACGGAATTGCGAGATTTGTTTTTGAAACCAATCTGAACCGCTTCATACGAATCTGTTTCTTTATTCTTAAGTTGCAATACCGGGCACGGACCAAGCTGCAGAACCGTTACCGGGACTGCGCGTCCTGATTGCGTATACACTTGAGTCATTCCGACCTTCTGGCCGAGAAGTCCTATACCGTTCATCTTTTTTCTCCAGTATTTCTTATCTGTTAGCGATTTGTCGCCTTAATTTTGATGTCAACTCCAGCGGGAAGGCTGATCTTGTTCAGAGCTTCGATGGTTTTCGCAGTCGCCTGAATGATGTCAATGAGACGTTTGTGAGTGCGAATTTCGAACTGCTGACGAGCCTTCTTGTGTACGTGCGGACTGGAAAGAACCGTATAACGCTCGATGCGGGAAGGAAGAGGAATCGGACCTCTGACTATCGAACCGGTGCGCTTGGCGGTATCCATAATTTCGTTCGCGCTCTGATCCAGAATGCCGCTTTCATAAGCTTCCATTCTGATTCGAATTACTTCTAAACTTGTACTCGACATTTATATCTCCTATATGTTCTATAGTCGGTTATGCTGTCAATATCGCTATTGACCTGCGTTTGATTCCTCTTGTTTTCAAAGATCGTTTCTTTTCGGTCGCAGCGTTTGGGCTGACGACTTGCCTGAAACTTACAAAGACGGGGCAGATTATACAGTAATTTCTACTCCTGTCAACCGTCTGGAACGCGAAGTTTCAAAAAATTTTTGAAAATTTTTTGGTTTCTCGCTATTTTATTGGCTAAACGACAATCCAAAATTCCGGAGTACTGTCTCCCCCGAGCTTTCGCTAATTGTTCCTAAAGGAACCAGGTAGGAATTTTAACTTTTAACTTACGCTTACCGTTTATTGCAAGATTCAACGGCAGTCCGTAAGCTCAACGATTTCGTTTTGGGACGTCTGTCCCGCGCCAAATCAGGCAAGTTTCAGAATAATAGCACATCTTTCCATTTTGACAATGGGGGGAACGCCCTTTTTCTTAAATTTTTTCTCTTTTTTTAAAGATTTCTTTTCATTCGCTCATATTTTCCCCTTTTCCTCTTGTCAACTGGCATATTATCCGCTATTATGACTAATCAGAGCGAAAACCCAGAGCACATACGCTCAAATACTATAATTCACTTTATTTTCATACCCATGTACATATTAACTAAAATCATCATATTGGCAATCGTACAAGGCATTGCAGAATTCCTTCCGATAAGCTCTTCAGGGCATTTGGAGGTAATCAGCGAAGCGTTGGATGAGTTCGCAAAATATGATCTGGACAGCGGATTAGACTCCCTAACCGTCAGCGTTGTACTCCATTTGGGGACGCTCATGTCGCTGCTGGTCTTTTATTGGCGAACGCTGCTGGACATTGTCCTGAAATTGCGGTTCAAGCTGGCGTTTTTGCTCATTTTAGCGTCCATTCCCGCCGCGCTGGCAGGCGTTTTGCTTCACGATTTTTTTGAAGACAACCTGAGCAACCTTTGGATTATCGGCTGCATGTTTATTTTGACGGCATTTCTGCTCATCGCGTCGCAAAAGTTTTCCAGACGCAAAGCTGACAGCGAAGAATCAACCGAATCGCCTCAAACGATTGATTCCAACGCTTCGACAGAAACGCTTGTCGAAGAATTAAGCTCAATTTCCTGGGGTCAGGCGCTTGTAATCGGTCTGTTTCAGATGTTTGCGATTCTTCCGGGGCTTTCCCGAAGCGGGTCGACAATCGCCGGAGGTCTGTTTTCCGGGCTAAAACAAAACGTTGCGGCAAACTTCTCCTTTTTAATGGCGATTCCGGTAATTGGAGGAGCGGGGCTTTTGGAACTAATCAAGCTGCTCAAACGTCACCAAACAATCCCGGCAACAGAGCTGTCAATCGGCTTTTTGGTTAGCTTTATTGTCGGATTGTTCGCTTTATACTGGGTAATCAACTGGATTAAAAAGGGCAAGCTGAACTGGTTTGCGTACTGGCTTTTCCTCATGGCGGCGTTTTCGTTTTGCCTGGCTATGTTATAGACGTTCCCCCCTCTCTGCTGATGCATCTTGGAGCTAAAATCAAATAATGAACAACACTCAGGATTTTGAAGCTGTCGCTTTAATTCACTCTGACGAATACGAGTTAATTTACCGCGGTCGATACGCCCGTTCCCTTGCCGGACAGTCAGAAGACGTTTTGATTCAGCAATGGATTAACCCTCATCTGTTTACAGAAGACTGCAAACAGCGGGAAGACCTGTACGCCTACGTTTCCAAAAACAACTCAAATTTGGCGCGTCTGATTGCGTACGATTTCCAGCGCGGACGGTACGTCTATGAGTCGTTCAGTTGCTCTCTGGCGCAGTACAACCGATTTCTGGACGACGGCTCGCCGGTCTGGGAACAGACGTGGCGCGACGCATTGGCGGCGTTGTATCAGCTGCACAGTTCGTACCTCAACCACGGGAACCTCAACGCTCACAGCTTCTTTTTCC
Organism: uncultured Planctomycetota bacterium; assembly: GCA_902770245.1. GTDB lineage: Bacteria > Planctomycetota > Planctomycetia > Pirellulales > Thermoguttaceae > RUG11551. Next base: position 9,982 of record CACXSS010000114.1, read on the forward strand.
GTAAAGACGGTCAGCTGAAAATCGTAGGGATATTCCCCAACTTCAACGACGACTTCAAATATAACGTCGGAGACAAACCGGAAGGGCGTTCGTTCCTCGAACAGCAGTTCCAAAAAGACATAGCCGCTCTTTGCAGCATATTCCTCTCGGAACCGTATCGGCATCTCATTCCGCAAGCGGATCAGGACGACTGCGCCAAGCTCAGCAAAGGCGAAATAACGCTGGAAACTGCGCTGCAGCAGGCGGAAAAGCGATTTGGAGCCGTAGTAAAAGCCAGAGAAGAAAAAGACCTTCAAGCCCGTAGGCGTTATTGGCGTCAAATACGCATTCGATCGAGCCAACACAGAGAACGCGCCTGACTTCCCTGCACAAAATAATCCGTCTTCAGTAACAGACTTTAGAAACGAACTTCAGCTGGAAGCGGAAAAAAAGAACCGCGAAGCCATCGGAGACGACGGAATCGTTCACACGCCGGAAGTCCTGCCGGGTCGAGAAATTCCGGCGGAACTGACGCGTCCGCCTGTCTTGTCAGACGAGCCGGATAAGCAGATTTTCGTTGGATACGTTACAAGCATTCTGGGTCCGCATATTGTTCTTTTCAACAAAAACAAGCAGGAATCGCTCAGTTTACTGATGGACACAGACACAAAAATCATCTATGCCGACGGTTCATCGCGGCGTCAATCGGAAATTCGCGTTGGACAGGAAATTGAAGTCGAATACGAACTGGGCAATCAGGACGAAAACGCCTACGCCCACGTGATTAGACTGCAAGACTAAAAATACCAAGCTGCCAGAGCGTCTCCGCGGTTGTGTTAGTTAGGAGTGAGGAGTGAGGAGTTCGCAAGCGCGCTCCTCTGTGGTTGTACGCCACCCTACAGCAAATACCACTGACCGGAATACAGAACCCAGATTCCGAGGGCTAAATTTGTTATCGCGTGAGCGCAAACGCAGTCCGACAGCGAGCGTGTTTTCCACGCCAAAAGCGTTATTCCACTGAACCAGACGACGCCCGCCAGAGCCTCGGGGTGCGTCAGTAACGGATAGAGGATTGTAATCGCCCAAACCATCGGACAAAGCGCTCCGATCGGCACGTCGTACCACGGAATCGGTTCTGACGCCTGCTCTTCATCTGAATTTTTAGGAGCAGACCAGAAATACCGCAAAACAAATCCGCGGAGGAAGAATTCCTCTATAAACGGGACGAGAATCGCCAGTCCAAACAGACGAAGGAAAAATAGCGGGGAAATCTTCTGGATTCGAGCGCTAAAATCAGACGCGGATGCGCCGGAATCGGCGGCGTTCGCCTCAACGCCCTCCCCTGTTCCCCAATCGTAGCCGGGACGCGTTGTCGGAAAGACTTTTTCCAATCCCATGCCGGGCAGAAAGTCCGAAACGCTCCGTTTTTCCATCTGACACAGCCCAATCCAGACTGCCGCGCCGAGAATTCCAGCTAAAACCCCGTAGAAGGACGGAAGTTTCAAAAACTGTTTCCAGGCGGGAAAACAAACAGCTATCGCGATTGCAGTCAAAAGCAGCTTGACGCAATAAAAAAGCGGGTATTGCCCTGTTGACGGTTCCGGCTCGAAACTCGTACAAATCATGTACACAACAAATGGGGCTAAAAACGGAATCGGCGATTTTTCAGTCGTAATTGACAGCATATTCTATAAATTTGTTCCAAATTATCTAAATTTCTTGAGAAATTCTTGTCAAAGCCCTTGACGAAATCCTCAATTCAGAATACCATATATAATAAGTTGATTAACAACCATTATAACATATCGGTCAGTTTCAGGAAGACGTCCTAATAAAAAATAATTAAAAACCATGATTACATCCAATTCCGTTATGCGTCTGATAACGCGGTTTGCAACCGTATTTTGTCTTTTTATTTTGACTGCAACGCTTTACGCCCAAAATGCAGCTACAGCCCCAAAGGCATCGCAGCCAGCCCCAGCCCCCAAACCGGCTCAGCCGGCGCCCGCCGCCAGACCTGTGGTTGAAAAGCCCTTGAGCTTCCGGTTCCGCGAAATCGAAAAGGATTCTGACGTTGACAGAGTCAGGAATCAGCTGTCGACAATTATCAATAAAGGTCAGTTTGAAAAACCGGAAGATAAAGACGCTCTTGTTCAGTACTACAAAGATTACTTCTTTGGCCGCTGGGTCAACTACGGTAATTTCTATAAGATGGAAACCTATCCTGAAACTCTGAAAAAACAGGCGCGAAGCGCTCGAAAGCCTACGGACAAAAAAAGATTGGAAGCGGCTTCAACCCGCTGGAATTATCCGTGCTTTATCGAAGATTTCCGTAAAGACCTGGATAGAAGCCGCAGCAACGGCGAACCGCAAAAGATTGCCGTTAAATCCGCATACGATTTCGCCTTGGAAGTTCTCGCCAGCAATAACATTCAATGCACGCCTGCGGTAAAATACAATTGTATATTGTTGCTGGGAAACCTTTATTACAAAACCACGTCTTCTGCTTCAGACTTGCCAGTCGTTTACGCTCCCGCGTTCGACATGTTGATAAAAATCGCTTCTGGAACCAAAGCGCCTCGCTATATGAAAATCGGAGCGATTACGAGTCTCAACCAGATTATTGCTGAAACCAACCTGACAGATAAACAAAAATCTGACGCGTATAACGTTTTGCTGGAAATCGTCAAAACCAAAGTTGACCCGTCAACGTTTGCGTCATCCAAAGACGACCCTTCAGGAGAAGGCGCGCTCTGGACGAGAGAGCTTGCAATTGAAGGACTTCGTCTCCTTGCCGATTTCAACTCTAAAGTTGATAAAACGCAAGGATTTTATCCGGGAAAAGAAGCTCTCGGCTCTATTTTCCAAATAATTAACGATAAAAAAGCTCCCATGACAACGAGAATTGCCGCTATGGAATCGCTGGGAAGCTACAACTTCAATAAATACCCGGAACTCAACGCCAGCGCCTCTAAATTGCAGCGATCTGTTGCAGCCCTGGTTGTTGAAGCTATTCAGACAGAACTGGATCGTAAAGTTGACAATCTCGTTTGGGGCGATGAAACAGAACAGGCTTCCAGAAACTACGGCGCAGAGGACGCTGGAACAGAACCTGTCGACACTACCAATAACGCGATATTCCTTTTACAGCGAGCTTTGCCTTCTGTCTACGCAATTAATACCGCGCTCAATGGAGTTAAAAGCGACAAGGGATGGAAAGGGCTGTCTGACCTGGGTTCCTCAGACGACAAAGCAAGAGCTTCTGAAATGACAGGAGT
>CACXSS010000115.1 GCA_902770245.1 uncultured Planctomycetota bacterium
AATGCAGCGCCGCGCCAGCGCTTCGTCAATCGGCTTGCCCGGCGGACAGCCCATTGAGGACTTGCGGGCGTCCATGGTCAGCGTCGCCGGCTGGTCGGGGTTGTCACGATAATCGACGAAGTTGATTCGACCGTGAATGTACGTGTCCAGCTGCCCTTTCCAAAGCTGATGAGCCATGACGGAATGAGGACGTCCGCGCCATGGAATCGACGGCCAGTCGACCACGTCGGCGACGGTTATGAGCGCTGCGCCGGACTTGTCCTTGGCAATCAGATTGAACAGCGCCTCGCAGCCGTAAATCAAGCCGCTGTCGTCCGCGCCGGAAATGGCAACCACGTTGACCGCGCCGTCTTTTTTAAACTGAATGGAAAATCCGTTGAACTTGCTTTTGCCGTCGACCGTAACCGCAGACGGGTTGACGGACAAGACGAACTTCTGCGTTACAGATTCGGAAAGAGCCGCGTCAGATTCCGCTATCGGGATTTCAACCTTGAACCGGTTTCGAATCAGCGACTGCAGCCGCTCGGCTGCGTACCGATTGGGAGTCGTCGGAGAAGCCGGCAAAACAATCGTCGCCGTCTGAGCCGTTCCCAGCGGAATCTGTTCGCCCGCTGCGGCATACGAACGGGGAACCGGAAAAATCGGGCAGGAATCGGCGCTTTGTGCGAAAGCGTCAATCGCAACAATCCCCGTCAGGAGAATTGCGACAATCCATCTGAATAAAAATCGGGTTTTCATAAACGTCCTTTCTGTATAAGTTATATTGAGGTTGAATAATTGAACATTATACAATAATTAAAATTGAATTGGAACCGGGGGGGAGGGGGAAAGGAACTCTCAAATTATGGTTGCACGAAAGTTAGAAAGAGAACGCAGAGACCGCAGACTACTCGCAGAATACGCAGAGACGGGCTGGGAATGTGGCGACGACGCTAACTGCGTTAGCTACGCCACGATTCCCGCCCGATTTATTTAATATTTTAAAAAATTAAATACCATAAATAAAAACGCAAGCGGACATCGTGTCATAGCCCAACGGGCGTAGATGACACATGTCTGCTTGCTTCTGCGCTCTCTGCGAGGAGTCTGCGTACTCTGCGTTCTAAATAAAAAACTACCATTATTCGCAACCCCAAATTGATTGCAACGATTGACGCAAAGCGCTCAACATAATCTCCTAATCTTCCCCAATTACTTCCCTTGCAAGAAAAGTCTTATAAATACTTCTATTTTTCTTTCCAGTCTCTTGCTTTTTGATTTTTGGCGCTGTACAATAACGGTAGTTGTCAGGGAGGCGCAAAAGCTGAACTGCATATTCTCTGTTGTTATTTTATCCTTCCCCCCCTTCCCGCCATGAAACGTTTTTCTGTTACATTGATTGTTGTCGCCCTTTTTGCCGGGTTCGCGTCTGCGTCGGCAAGCGCAAACGAGGTTGTGTTCCAAATCGGCTATCCGGACGGGAGAGCCGCCGAGTTCCGCAAATGGATTAAATGGGAAGATTTCTTTGAGCAGGAAAATCCCGTTGTCTGCGATTTTACCGTCGGGAAATCTCTGACGCGAGATTGGCTTCCGTGGCACAACAGCACGAGAGAATGGCACGCGGCGGGGCGGTCGTTTACCGGACGAATTCATTTCAACAGCCCCAAGGCGTACGACGTTCCCCTCTATCTGGTTGTTGGAACGTGTTTCGGACATCCGACGGAGCCGTCGTTGATAAACGTTACCCTTAACGGAACGGCGGTCGAGCCGGTTCGCGTCAAGCCGGGACCGCCGGGATTCCCAAAATATCAGGCGCAAACCGACAACGGCTGGCCGGAAACCAACGTCGTTCCCATTCCCGCCGGGCTTGTCAAACAGGGAGAAAACGTCCTCGACATCCGCCTGACGGACGGAAGCTGGTCGATTTACGATTACCTCGTTCTTCAGACGTCCGACGTTCCCCCAGCGCTGGTTAAAGTGGAAGACTCGCTCAAGTCCAAATTTGAGCCGGGCGGAGACATGGACGACGTCAAAGAGATTCTCTTTGCGGTTCATAAACCCAGTTTCGACGGGCACTGGTACGCCTCGTTTGGGTATTATGCGTGTAACGTCGACACTCACCCGTTCCCGCTGGGCGAAGGCAGCAGCCTGAGAATTCTCAACGTCAAAACGGGCGAAGTCAGAACCATTTTCGAGGACAAGCAGGGCAATATTCGCGACCCGCAAATTCATTACGACGGCAAGAAGGCGATCTTCTCGTATCTCAAAGCGGGAACGAAGCATTATCATCTGTACGAAATCAATCTGGACGGCACAGGCTTGCGCCAGATAACCTCCGGCGCCAACGCTCAGGGCGAGGACGACTGGGACGACATCGAGCCGACGTATCTTCCCAACGGCGACATCGTCTTTTGTTCGTCACGCGCCAAACGCTGGGTGCAGTGCTGGCTTGTCGGCGTAGCGACGCTGTACCGCTGCGGTCCCAACGGCGAAAACGTCCACGCCATTTCCAGCAACCCGGAACAGGAAAACACGCCCTGGGTTCTGTCGAACGGGCAGCTTATTTACATGCGCTGGGAATACATCGACCGATCGCAGGTGCATTACCATCATCTCTGGACGGCGAACCCTGACGGCACGCGTCATCAGATTTATTTTGGCAACCTCAATCCCGGCACGACCATGCTGGCGGCGAAGCCGATTCGTTACAAGGACACCGTTCCGGACGAACAGCGGCGCTATCAGGTTGTCTGTACGTTCTCCCCGGGACACGGCAGACGCGAGCATTATGGAACTGTTACACTCATCGACCCCCGCAACGGACCGGACGATTTGGCGTCTACGCGGAGCATATCCACCTCGGCAAACTACGCCGACCCGTGGGCGTTTTCGGAGGACTCGTTTATCGCCGCCAAAAACTCACATCTGGTCGTCATGGACGGCGATGGGCGGGAAGCGGATCTGTACGCTCTGCCGGAGGAAGAAGCAGCGCAGAAGTTCTGGATTTCCGACCCCCAGCCGGTAATCGTTCGACAGCGCGAGCCGGTTATTTCCGATACGATTGATACAACGCCGCGGGAAGCCCCAACCGGGCGTCTGGCAATGGCGGATCTGTATCAGGGCAGACGAATGAAAGACGTCCCCCGCGGCACGGTGAAAAAACTGCTGATTATGGAACCGCTGCCGATTCCCGTCCATTACAACGGCGGGATGATGTCCATTTCCACCGGCGGCACGTTTGCTCTGGAACGAATCGTTGGAGAAGTCCCGGTCAACGAAGACGGTTCCTGTTACATGGAACTGCCGGCAAACCGTTCCCTGTTTTTTATCGCTCTGGATAAAGACGGCAAAGCGGTAAAGAGAATGCACTCGTTTACAACGCTCATGCCGGGCGAAAATGCGACGTGCATCGGCTGTCACGAACAGCGCACGCAGACGCCGACCGCGGCGGATCAAAAGCAGCTCTTTGAAGCGATGAAGCGTCCGCCGGTCAAGCCGCAAAAGGTGGAAGGCGTCCCGGAAGTGTTCGACTACATGCGCGACATCCGCCCCATTGTCGACAAGTACTGCGTTGAATGTCACTCAGAGGACAACATGCAGGCGGGCGTCAATCTTTCCAGCGACTTGAAAGCGTCGTCGTTTGTCGCGTCGTACTCTACGCTAAGCCATCGCAACGGCGGAATGCTGGGCGACAACCGCAACCGGCCTCAAAGCGATTTCCAGCCGTACGAGATCGGTTCCGCCGCCAGTACGTTCTACAAGCTGCTGGAAAACGGACATCCGGATAAAGACGGCAAAGTCCGTTACACGGTAACGCCGGAAGATTTACGCATGGTTCGATACTGGATTGAATCGGGCGCCAACTATGCCGGCACGTACGCCGCTGACGCCTGCGGAGAGTTGCGGTGGGGGTATTCGCCCTTTGATTCGGAAGGCAGAGAAATTGGTCATCAGGTTAATGAAGACGTCAATTGGGAGGAAACGAAGGCGATGGCGGAAGTTGTCAACCGCCGCTGCGCGTCCTGCCATAACGGCGAAAAACGTCTGCCGTCCCGCTTGACAGACCAGACGAAATTTGCCAATCCCGGCTGGACGGTCAACCTGTCGCACCCGGAAAAGTCCCGACTGATTCGCGGTCCGTTGGCAAAGGAAGCCGGAGGACTTCAGCGCTGCTGGAAAGAAGTAGATGGAAAACGCGTCCCGGAAGTTGTGTTCAAAGACAAGTCCGACCCGGACTACCAGACCTTGCTCAAGGCAATCGAACGCGGGCGTCATTTTGTTACAGTTGAACGAACGCATTTCAGTTTCGCTCCGACTCAGCCGTTCTATCCGAACGAATGGTACGTTCGAGAGATGAAACGCTACGGCGTCCTTCCCCCGGACTTCCAGTTCGGAACGCCGCTCGACCCGTACGAAACCGACCGGAAGTACTGGGAAGCGCTGCAAAGCGAATGGCAAGTGAAACAAATTAGTAATTAGTAATGAGTAATTAGTAATTATCGCAAAGCGGTCCGCGATGGTTGATTGCGGATCAGCATAAGCAATTCGCAAAAAGACAACGATTTTTACGCAATAGAGCCTTGACTTCTCCTTTGCGTTGATTTATATTTGACAGTATTGAAGGGAAGTTTTCCCGTTGTCAATGCTGATATACTATCAACCCGAAAAGGAGAAGTCAATGAAACGCGCGTTTACGTTCTTCCTGTTTGCTGTTGTTACAGTTTTTTCGTGCTGTCTTTGGGCGCAAGCGCCGAAAGTCGAGTCCGGCTACGCAGTTGAGCCGGTTTCGTTTCGCGACGTCATGCTGACAGACTCGTTCTGGGCGCCGCGTCAGGAAATCAACCGGACGAAATCCATCTCGTACGCCTTCGATCAGTGCGAGAAAACCGGGCGGGTGAGCAATTTCTGGCTGGGGGCGAACACGGCTCCGCTGGGTACGAAGTACGTTACGCCCCAGTTCAACGACACCGATATTTACAAGGGAATCGAAGCCGCGTCGTTTTCGCTGGCGACTCATCCCGACCCGGAAATGAGCCGCTATCTGGACAGATTGATCTGCATTATCGGCGCGGCGCAGGAACCCGACGGCTATCTGTACACGCTCATTTCTCAAAAGCGGGATTTCTCTCAGACGAATCCCACTTCCGAAGGAAAACGCTGGCATGAACTGCAATGGTCGCACGAATTGTACAACGCTGGGCACATGTACGAAGCCGCCGCGGCGCATTACTGGGCAACCGGACAGACGAACTTTCTGGAAATCGCCCGAAAGAACGCCGACCTGGTTTGCAAGACCTTCGGACCGAACGAAGGACAGGTGGTCGACGTGCCCGGTCACGAGGTTATCGAGATGGGGCTGGTAAAGCTGTATCGCGCCACAGGCGACGTAAAGTATCTCAATCAGGCGAAATTCTTTGTCGAAATGCGCGGACGCAAGGACTTGCGAAAATCGCTGGCGAGCAATCCGAAAGCCATGTACGGGGCGTACGCTCAGGACGCAACGCCGCTGACGGAAGAGAACGAAGCGGTTGGACATGCAGTTCGTGCAACGTACTTGTACGAGGGCGCGGCGGACGTGGCGGCGATGACAAAAGACAAGGCGATTTCAGACGCGATTACCCGAATCTGGAATAACGTCGTCAGTAAAAAGATCTACATCACCGGCGGATTGGGCGGGACGCCTCACGGGGAAGCGTTTGCCGAGAACTACGTTCTGTCCAACTTCAACGGCTATTCCGAGACGTGCGCTCAGATTGGCGGCTGCGGCTGGCATCAGAGAATGTTCCTGCTCGATCAGGATGCCAGGTATTACGACGTCATGGAGCAGACGCTTTACAACTCGCTCATTTCCGGCGTTTCCCTGTCCGGCGACAAGTTTTTCTATCCGAATCAGCTCGCCTCCCGCGGCGGGATTAACCGTTCCGCATGGTTCGGGTGCGCCTGCTGTCCGCAGAATTTAATGCGCTTTATCGCCTCGCTGGGCGGATACGTCTACGCGACAGACGAAAGCAATCTCTACGTTGGACTGTACATCGCCAACAAGGCAACGGCGACTGTCGGCGGGAAAAGTGTCAAGCTGGAAATGACGGGGAATTACCCGTGGTCTGGGGACGTCGAACTGGCTGTGAACCCGATGGACGCCGAGGCGAAATTCTGCCTCAATCTTCGCGTTCCCGGCTGGCTGAACAAGACGCCCTTTGCCAGCGACCTGTACGAGTACATCGACGGTAAAACGTTTCAGCCGACCATTGTCGTCAACGGTCAGCCGGTTGCTGTCGAGCCGATAAAGGGATTTGTGAAAATCGACCGCGTCTGGAAGCCGGGCGACAAAGTCTCAATCCATTTCCCCGTTCAACCCCGCTGGGTCAAGGCGAATGAGAACGTCAAATCCTGTACTGGTCGCGCCGCGCTGACGTACGGTCCGATTGCCTATGCGTTTGAGTCTTGTGACAACGACGGGCACGTTTTCGACGTCTTTGTCAATCCGGAGAATCCTGTTACTGTCAGCGAATACAATCCGGAATTCCTCGGCGGCGTGATAACTCTCAAAATGAAGGGTTATTTGCCGCAATACAAAAACGACGCTGTAAACGACTGCAAGGAAATCGAACTGACGGCGGTTCCGTACTGCGTCTGGAACAATCGGGGAGATGGTCAGATGCAGATTTGGGCGCCGACGTCCGCCAGCCAAACGGAACGTCCCGCTGCGCCGACGATTGCCAACACGTCCAAAATTTCCGTCTCGTTTAATCGCGGCGCCAACAATCTGATGGTTTTGGAATCCGTCGCAGACGGCGCGTATCCCGGCGACGTCCAAAACGAAACCCCGGAATCGTACCGCAACTTCGACTTCTGGCCGCACTTGAACACAAAAGAATGGATTCAGTACGACTTCGTCAAGACGGAGCAGATACACAAAATCGGCGTCTGCTGGTTTGACGACGCCAAACGCGGCCGCGACTGCGCCGTTCCCGCCAGCTGGAAGATTCTCGTTCAGACCGAAAGCGGTCAATGGGTAGAACCAACAAACGTTTCCGAATATCCAACCGATTCCGAAAAGATGGTCTACGTTACATTCGACTCTGTCCGCACCAAAGCGATTCGTCTGGAAATCCAGTCCAAACCAAAGTTCTCCGCCGGTCTGTTTGAATGGACGGTGGAATAAATAAGAAATCTGAAATCGCCAACTTCAAAACAAGGACGGTTGTCAAAAAGATAACCGTCCTTGTTTATTAGCTTTTAATGAAAACGATCTCAAAGAAATTCGTATTCCATCCGAATGCCGATGTCTAAAAAGACAAAGAAAGTAAAATACTCCGGCGGGGTCGGATAAACCTTTTGGCTGATCTGGAAAGCGTACGGCATTGGATCGATACCCTGCTTGATCAACGGGTTGGTATGTTTGTGAATCTTGGTAAAACGACGATTTTGTGAGGATTCCATTGTATCGAGACGTGAAATCGGGTCTGTAATGGTCTGTTCGTGAGAAGGAAGTAACGTTTTAACGATTCCTGTTTCCGCCATTTTACGAACGAGATTCATTCCCTTACAATAGTTGGCATACCCCAGCGTTTCTCCAAACAACAACGGCCAAATAGGCGGCAGCGTATGAGATAAAATATGATCTCCAGCAAATAAAACGTCGTCAAGGAGAAAACAGGAATGCCCTTTAGTATGTCCAGGAGTTGGAATAACGGTAAATTCGTCGATTTTATCTCCATTGTCGAAAAGATGATCGACTTCGTAATCAACCGTTCTCGGACCGAGATCCAAAAAGCTCTGTCTTAAGCGAGGTCTGGCTTCATCTGGAACGCCGCACAGATCAAAAAATGTCTCTAAATACTCCAATGCAGAAGCGAAGTAGTCGCGATTCTGCGCTATCATCTGGTAGTCGAGCTTATGAATACAGCGTTCAACAGAAGGATTGTCAAACAGAGGCAAACCGCCGATGTGATCCAGATGGGAATGAGTCAGTAAGACGCGTTTAACGTCTGAAGGTCGAAAATGAACGCCGTATTGCGAATTTAAGACGTCAAAACCGTCAAGAATATCTTGTCGAGACGTTGCATCTTCGCTGCCGGTATCGATAACGGTAGCCAAAGACGGGATAACGTGAACCCGTCCGACCATGGATCGATACATTTGGCAACGGATGACGTAAATGTCAATTCCGGAACTGGTAACAATTTTTTCTATAGGTAAACTCATTCTGGTTGACTTGACGTAATAACTGTCCAACCTCTTTCATTTGGTTCAAATGGCTCGCCGCCAAACAGTTCAAATTTGTTAACTTTAATGTTTTTCAGTGCGTAAGATTGTCTGTCGCCGTTGGGAGAGTACCTTTGAAACGCGACAGGTTTACAAGGCTTGACGTTAATAATCAACTCTGCTTTTGTCATATCCTGCAAGTCTTCCTGATACTTTGGGTACGCTTCCAACCAGATTTGTCCTTGCGGGGCGCCTGGAGGCAGCGGCAGAAGTCGAATCCAGTATCTGTCTCGCAGGGTTGCTGCAGAGGCTCCAAAAAGGAACGCCATTGGTCCTTTTTTCAGTTCCTGAGCTGTAACGGCGCCGTCTGAATATTTATATTCATTGATTTCTTTTTTATCGAAATTGTATGTATAAACGGATTTGCCATTGCAGCGATAAAGTTCTTTAGGCGGACCGTCAACGCGAAAAATGCCTTTATTGGGCGCTTCGTATTTTAAGAATCCAGTGGTTTGCTGAGCTTTGGGCGCCGAATTGACGTCAGTTCCGCCTACGGAAACCGCCGGGTATGAGTACAAATCAAAATCCGCTTCGAACTTTTTTATGCCTTTGGTGTAATTTTCCCAAAAATTCAAGACGTTGTTTACTTGTTCCTGCTGCTGAGGAGTCAGCTCAAAAGGAGCGTTGGAACGCGGTTGAATATTGGGCTGCGCCCCAACTGGTTGAGGCTGTCCCAAAGATTGGGGCTGTCTAACAGGCTGCGGTTGTCCAAATGACTGCTGAGGCGTATACGAACCATTTTGCGGGTTGGGCATAACCTGTCGTTGAGGCTGCGTTGGCGCAGGATTTACGCGATTTTCTGGATTGACAGCGCTTTGTCCCGGGACATATCCTGAATTGGGGACTGTAGGAATCGGAACTCTCGGCGTGCCGCTGGAGCCGTTATATCCGTTTCCCGTTGCTGAAGGATTAACCATTTGTCCGCTGGAAGGATATTGAGTTCCTCCAGAAACGGATGGCGTGTAACCGGTTTGAGAATATGCCGCTGAAGTCAACGCTAAAAAGCTAAACAAGGCAACAGCAATTATTTTATGGTTCATCAATTAAGTTCCTTTATCGGAATTGATTTTTTGATATATAATAATTAGTATTAGTATATCAAAAAATACCAGATATTTCAATACCGTTTAGGTTGAAAAATCAAATCAAAAGATAAATTTTTAATTATGAACTTTTTCCGCCTTTGTGGATAAGCGGCTTATATCGATATTCTTTATAAAAAAGCGATATGACCACCAGTAGTGAAGCCGCCAGAATAAAAAACGGATAGGTCAACATTCCTTTTATGTATTGCCGGATCGGTTTACCGCAGTAAACAACGCTCAGGAAAGCCATCAAGAACATTGTTAAGTATGAGCCAATTACGGCGCCGGCTCCCAAAATCCAATTGAACGCCCAATCCGTTCCAGGAATCAGAGGCGTTTGGGAAATCAGAGCGCAGATGAAAACCGCCGTGGTTGCCAAAGTTGCCAATCCCGATACTAAAGGAGCGGTTGCGTTCCAGAACAAGTCCATCTTTTGAACAGGATGCGGAAACAGATTCGCAAGGGCTTTCCCGGCAAAATGGACGTTCTTTTTAGCTCCAAACATCCACCGATACAGCTGCGCCAGCCAGGCGTCGAATTCTGTTGGCTGTTCGTCATAAAACTTGGCTCGAAGCGTATGAGTAATTCGTTTTCCCTTCAAAATTGTGTTGGCGGAGAACTCGAAATCCTCTGTAATGGAATGAGCCGTCCAGCCTTCCGGTTCAACGCATTCTTTTAGAAAGGCGAAACCGGTGCCTTCAACGAAACAGGACAGCCCCAGCCGTCTGCGGGGCATATTATAGGCGCGCGTGACGACAAGCCAGTGCGTGGCGCACATGTTGGCAACCCAGTTGTCGTTTGGATTGACGGAATCTCGAAAGCCCAGAACCGCTTGGGCTTCGCCGGACTGCAGCCCGGCGTTAATCTCTGTCAAATAGCCTGAATCGACAATATTGTCAGCGTCAAAAATACAATAGGCGTCGAATCGATCCGGTCGATGGCGTACGTCAACGCGGTGCCTTTGCAGGGATGATCCGTTTGAATCGCTTCCCAAACAACAGCTCCGCGCTGCCTTCCAACCTCTGCTGTTTTATCTGTACAGTTATGAGCAATGAGAATGACCTCAAAACAGTCTGCAGGGTAATCTTGCGCTTTGAGGCTGTCGATAAGCTTGCCGATAACCGCTTCTTCGTTTCGAGCGCAGATTATAACTGCAATCTGTAAATTGCGAGCGGGTTCTGGAAAAGGCTTGTCTTTGCAGCGCCCGGCAATTATCATGACTAAAAGCCATAACATATACGGGAGAAACAAAGCTTGAATCGCCAGGAGGATTATAGTTGGTGTTGATAACAAAGTATTACAATATATTGATAAAAATGGCAACTCGTCCAGCGGGTGCATATCTAAATTCGTAGAATACGCCAAACGCCTCACGAATTATTTCTCGCTACTCGCTACTCGTAACTCGCAACTTATTCTACCGGTTTGAAAACCAGACCGGAGAGCAGCTTGGGATAAAAGTACGTGCTCTTTTGCGGCATGCGTTCGCCCGCGATGCACAGCGTTTTGATGTTGTCGACCGTAGCCGGCATGACCAGCGCCGCCATCGGGAATTTGCCCGTCTTGAGTCCGTCGTCAACTTCGCTTACCAAATGAACGTAAGTCGGTTTGACTTCCGCCGCCGGCGGCATTTTGAGCAGCGTTTCGCAAATGAGCTTATGCAGAATGCTCACGCCGAGCGCCTGCCAGTCTTCGTTGTGATCGGGTGTAACTTCGGCGATTTTCGCCTTGCCAGCGTCTGTCAGTTTGACCAAAGACCACTTGTCATCCTTCTTTGTATACAGAGCAATTCTGGACTGGTCGCCGCCGGTTTCCAAGTCTTCCCACATCGTAAAGCAGGAGTCCGTTCCGTCGAGCGTTTCTTCCAGCGTGAAACAGTCTCCCAGGGCGATCATAAGTTCCGCCTGATCGAATTCCGGCGCGTTGGGGAACAGTCGGTGGGTTGGCAGAACGAGCAAGCCGGGATCGTCCATGGCGACAAACATCGACAGGACGAACTGCGCCGGGTGATCGGCTGGCAGCGAGCCGCCGTACATTTGAGCAACGTGATCCCGATAATTGCACGCGGTTTCGTAACGATGATGACCGTCTGCGATAAAAACGGGCTTGTCTCCCATCAAGGAAACGACTTTGGCGATAACTTCGCCGTCTGTTACAACCCACATCCGATGAACGACGCCCAGATGGTCTGTCGCTTCCAGTGGCGGCAGGGCGGCAACGGCTTTGTCTAAAACCGCCTGAACTTCGTTTTGAGGATCAGGATACAAACCGAAAATCTGGCTCAGGTTGGTTTTGGTTGTCGTTGTGAGCATGAGACGGTCTGCCTTGGCGGCGGCGTGCGTCAACTCGTGCGGAAAGACCATGCCTTCTCCAAAACGCTGAACCTGAAGACCCGCCATGAAACCCTTGCGGAGAATCTTCTTCCCGTTGTATTCGTATTCCTGCGTATAGACGTAAATGGCAGGCTGAGATTCCAGAGCCAAAACGCCTTCCTCTTTCCACGCCTTGAGCGTTTTTGCCGCCCGAGTATAGCGGTTATTCGCTTCGTCGTCGGTCGGAAGCATTTTATTGAGAATCAGCCGAACGCAGTTGTAATCGCTTTTGGCGTAAAGTTCGTCTTGAAGCTGTTCGTCAATAACGTCGTAGGGCGGGGCGATGACGTCGCTCAGCGCGCCAACGTGTCCGAGGTCGTATCTAAGTCCGCGAAAAGCCTGAATGCTTGGCATTGTATACTCCTGTTAATGGTAAAATAAGTTTTTCCTGTAAATTAGCGTCTTTAGTTGCAAGTGGCAATGTGGATTTTGTGAGACGCTTGCGTTTCTTGCAATTCGATTAAATATAAACGCAGTTGGAATTTGTGTGATAATGCGCCAGTTCCGCTCGAAAATTTTTGCCGAGGATTTTTTTGTGAGTGCTGACAACCTGACGTTCCGTATTGTTATTTTCGGAAATGTGTCCCAGTATAACCGCTTCGAGGTTCTGCCCGTAATGGAGCAGCAACTCCGCCGCCTCTTCGTTGGACAGGTGCCCATGGGAAGAACGAATTCTGTCTTGAAGTTCCGGCGGATATTCCCCGTATCGGAGCATAATCGGATCGTAATTGCTTTCCAGCAGCAGACCGTTGACCGATTGCACAACGCTGGGCAGTTCGTTGAACACGCAGCCCAAATCCGTACAGACGCCAAAGCGCTTTTTCCCGTCGTCCGCGACGAAACAAACCCCGTCTACGGCGTCGTGAGGCGTTTTAATCGTTTCGATATTTAACCCGTCAAAGTGAATCGTCTCTCCAGAAGTAAAATAATTGACCTGTTTTACCTCTCCAATTCGAGAACTGGCGGCTTTGAACGTTTTTTGAGTTATCCAGAGAGGAATGCCGAATTTACGATTGAAAACGCCAGCGCAGGAGACGTGATCTATATGATCGTGGCTGATTAGCAAAGCGTCAATAGAGCGTATATCTATATGGAAATACGCAAGACGCTCCTGAGCCTGCTTGCCGCTGATGCCAGCGTCAAACAGGACTCGGACGTTGTCCGCTTCCAGATATATGCAATTGCCTTTACTGCCCGACTGCAGGGCGATAACTCTCATGGCTTCCTTTCCGTAAATACACTCTCAATATGATAAATATATCTGGTCTTATTTTACCCCGAGAAGGGGACTTTGTCAAGACGGGTTATAGAATAAACCCGGATTGATTCTACCTTTCTTTCTCAAGTTTTGTCTTTATTTGCCTTTTGTAATTTAATTCAAGAATAATAGAAAAACCGCGGCGCACTGGATTTCCTTGACAGATCTGTTGGAATCCTGTTTT
>CACXSS010000116.1 GCA_902770245.1 uncultured Planctomycetota bacterium
CAGGCAGCGCGTACAGAAGCGGAAGACGGTTTCGCGGAACCGTTGGCGCGAGCAACGTCAACAGTCAAAGCGTGTCAAACGTATAACAAGGCTCTGTCTTCCCAGAAAACCGTCAACGTTGATCCGCGCCTTAACGTCTTGGCAGAGAAGTTGATCGAGTCGTCAGAAAAATTGCTGTCTCAAACGCAGAAGGGACAGGAAGTCTTTATTACTGCTCGGCGATTGCAAGCGGAACTTCAGACGGCGACCGATCCTCTAAAAGTTCAACAGATATCGTTGGAAGTTGCCAATGTTATAAATGAAATGAATTCCGCTCAGCAAATTGGAGCGGAGGCGTTGATGCAGATTAACGGTCATTATCAGGAACTCGAGACGCTTCGTTTAGAACTTAACAAACAATACGGCTTTGAATTGCCTCAAATTAAATGGATGAATCAACAATGAGTAGACGTTATTATTTTGTATTGCTGTTTGTTGCTGCGCTGGCTTGTCTGACAGGTTGCGATAAATTTGGCGCGGCTGTAAAACCCGCAGAGAACAATGCTGATCAGGCTGCCAATGCGCCCATGGTTAAGGTTGAAACCAGCGCAGGCGATTTTATTATTACGCTTCAGCCGGACAAGGCTCCCAATACTGTTGCCCAGTTTATTGAGAACGTAAAAAACGGCGTTTACGACAATTCTATTGTTCACAACGTTATTCAGAATTACGAGATTCTTATTGGCGGCGTTAAACCGACGACGGGAAATCCGGAATCCTATGATATTCCCAACGAAGCAAAACCGGATAATTCCAATAAAAAATGGACGGTTGCCATGCTGCACGCTCCTGACAAAACCGTTTCGGATTCCGTTCAGTTTTTTATCAATATGAAAGATAATGCGGAACTGGACGCTCAGCAGGGGGGAGAGTTGTCCCCAGAGACGTGCGGTTACTGCGTTTTTGGAATCGTTACAGATGGATTCAACGCTCTGGATGCAATTAATCAGACGACTACCACGGTCAAAGACGAATTTGAATTTGCTCCGGAACCGGATATTGTTATTACCAAAATAAGCGTTCTGTAAAATAAACGGTCATGCTTATGTTACAGAATTAAGAAAGCGGCGATTTGGCGCCGCTTTCTTTTTTTGATATATGCTTTTTAGCTTAAGGCCTACTTCAGCAAAAGTCCTTTTCTGTAAAGTAGAGGGCAATTTCTCGTTTTGCGGATTCCAGAGAATCGGAGGCGTGAACGAGGTTTTCTCTGCCGGAAAGACCGTAATCGCCGCGAATCGTACCGGGATTGGCTTTGATGCCGTTGGTGGCGCCAATCATGGAACGAACGACGGCAACGGCTTCTTCGCCTTCCAGAACCATCGCGACTGCCGGGGCGGACATGATGAATTCTTTCAGACCGGGATAGAACGGTTTTTCAATGTGTTCCGCATAATGCTGATCTGCCAGTTCCGAAGTGAATCGAATCAGTTTCATGGCGCGAACGGTCAGTCCTTTGCGTTCAAAGCGGGAGAGGACTTCGCCCATCAGTTTGCGTAAATAACAATCGGGTTTGAGTAATACGAGGGTTTGTTCCATGATGGTAAGTAGTAAGTAGTTAGTGGTTAGTGTTTAGTTGGATTTTCGCTTGCGTCCTTACCACTTAAAACTAACCACTTCTCACTGAATAGGGACGGTTAGCGGTAAGTGGTTAAACTATTTTACACTTCGGCTTTATCCGTCTGAGCGCAGATGGCTTCTGCAATGACGTCCGGATTTGTGCCTTTTCTGAGACGAACGAGTTTCTTTCCAGCTCGCTGGACGATTTGCGCCAGTTCTTCTGAATGTTTGTGACTGCACCACGGAATGTAAATCAGGAACAGCGTTACGTCCGGGTCGCTCAGTTCTCCGTCAAAACGGTTAAGGGAATCTGAATGGTTGGTAGAATTCCAAATCAATCTGACGTTGAAACGATCTTCAATTCGCCTGATAATATGTTCTTTAGGCTCCCCGCCAATAAAGACCATAATAGTCCCGCCGTACATTTCTCGAACTTTTTCTACCGCAGGAGAAAGAACGTCTTCCGGCAGAAGCGAGCCGAACGCTTCCTGCTCTTCTGATTCGCGAACGCGAGCCTGATGAACCTCAATTTCCTGAACGATTCTTCCAAATTCATCTGAAATTTCGAGGTCTTCCGGGAGCGATTCGAGGATGTCTTCTAGTTGCTGACGGAAATACAAACTGGATGGCGGCATGGAATAGTCGACAGACAGTTCGGTAGCGGCGGCAATGATCTTTTCCCACTGCTCTCGCGGTTCAGCTCCGCTGAGAATCTGTTTGGCGTGATAACTCACCTTGCCAAGCAGATTTCGCTTTTGCTTGGATTCAGAATTGATGGAGTAGTACTGTTCCTGAAGCATTGTAACTTCATTGATAATATCGTCTGCGCGCTCAAGAGCGATTTCGTCCTGCGATTTAATGTTGTACAGATAAAAATGCTCTCTGTTTCCCAGCTCGCGAAGGTATCGAAATGCCTCGCTTTGAATCGGGTCTTTGGTAACCTCTTTTCCTTGCGAGCGCAGTTCCGTTTTAAGAATGCACTGGGCGTCTGCCGCAAGTTGAGCTACGCTTCCCATGAGATTTCTGCCGTCCATGCCTTCTGGACGGGATTCTTCAACCTGTTTCAGGAATCTGAATGCGACGAGAATGGTTTGATAGCATTTTTCCAGACGGTTGTACGCTTCATCGCTGGCAAGCGGCGAGCCAATTGTCCAAATAAGAATCTTTGCTTCTTTTCCCTGACGGATAAAGTCGTTATCCATAGGGGCGATTTCCGTTTGATAGTCTGCCTTTTGACGAATGAGTTCTTCTCGCTGTACAGACCAACGGCAATGATGAACCATCAGGTCGGCGCCGGTAATAATATGATTGATATCTGTAGACGTTCCAATTGGAGCCGAATTAAATTCGATTGTTGCAGGGACGTCTGAAGACGAAACTTTAGAGCCAAACTGAAGCATGGAAATTGCCTCAGCAGCGGATACCGTTTGAATATCTTTAATGCGCGAGTCTTTGATTCGCGTTGGGATTCCAGGAGCTTCTTCCCATACGTATGCAGCTGGGAGACATTGCTTTAGTAACGCCTTGCCGCGAATGTCGGCAGCAATCTGTTCTGGCTGAATGGAGTTTATATCGACGTCAAATTGGAGGGAATACAGCCACTGAACAACGTCGGATACGTCAACAACGCCGTTTCGCGCCTGAATGAAGCTGGGCAGAGATTTGGAAATCTTGTCTTTCCAGAATACCTCGTTGGGTTCCAGAACCCCTTTGGGTTCCTGTTTGACATTATTGTTCTGTTCCGATTCTGAATTGTTATCCTGGTTTTTTGTTGAAGCGAATTCGAAATCTGATAAATCGGAAAGATTGATCCATTTATGACATAACGCTGATATGCCTGGAGGCGATGACTGATTGGCGAGGACAATTACAGATACTTTATCGTGAAGCTGTTTCAGCAGAGGACGAATATCAATTTGACCGCAGGAAATGACGAAAGCGCGTTGATCTGCCGCAGGTTTGGCTGCTTCCGAGAGGGCGTCGATAGCCAGAGCGTAATCTTCATTATCAGCGGAGCGTATTTCAAAATCCTGCTGAAGTAAATCGGGAGATATGTTATAAAATTGTTTGTTTAAAAATGCTCGACGAGTTAAAATAGCGGAGCTGTCTATGTCGTTGGCTTTTAATAAATCAGACCAATTACAATTGACTCCGTTTTTCTCGATGAATTCGCCTGTTAAATACAAAGTGTCAATCATGATAATTAGGGATAAAAGCAGGTATTGATAAGTTAACTGCAAGCGTTTTAACAATAGTTAATTACAATTATTTTAACGCTTGCGTAATTTTGCCAATTACAAATTACTCTTCGACTTTTTCGCGAAAAAAGTTTGCGCGCGGCTCTCCGCCTTTGCCGATAACGCCTTCAGGGATGTATCGAACTCTCTTGGAAGGTGTAACGGGATCGGGGAACGAGTCGCCCTTTTGCAAGATGATGTACGTTTCCGGCATTTCGCCGAACGCGCGCGTTCCCGCCGCCTGGCAGGGGAACCAAACGCCTTTGCCGTTTTTGTCAATTAAATAGAATTCAGGATAGCAGTGCCCGGGAACCCAAACCGTTCTGGCGGGAATGCCTTTGGCTCGGCAAATGGCTATAAACAGAGACGTCAGTTCTTCGCAGTCGCCCGTTTTGTCGCGCAACGCGGCAAGGGCGCCTTTGAGAGAACCGTTTTTATACGTGATTTCGTTGCGAACCCAGTCGTAAACCGCTTCAACCTGTTTCCAGGCGGTTGGTTCATCAACGCCGATGGTTTTAGCTAACGCTCGAATTTTCGGGTCGTTACATTCAATTAACGGGCTGGGTTTAAGGTAGGCGCGCAGAGCAACAGGGATTTCCTTCAGTTCCGCCAATCGGTAAGATTCGGTGTCGTCTGGGGCGTACTGAGGACAAGTAGATACTTCATATATTTTAATCGCCTTTACGGTAGATCCGGAAGGAAGGCGAGGAATTGCAATAACCATCTGTTTAACGCCGCCAGCCAGAGGAGCGTCTACAACGCGAATGCCTTGCGAAATGTCTTCTTCCAGAAGCCGGACGGTCTGTTCCGGCCAGTTGACCGGCAAAGGAGTCGTAACGCGAATTCCAGAGCAGTTGCCTCGAGCCGCGATGATTTCCGCTCCGCAGCGCCACTTCATCACCTTGGCTTCGCCGAGGGTGGCGCCGTTTTCGCCCATGCCGTTGTTTTTATTCTCGGTTTTAGGAGCGTCTTTTGCGAATTGTGCGTAATGAATATTGCATAAAGATATTACAAATAAAAAGCATAGGGATAGATTGACAAATTGTTTTAGCATAATAACAATCTCCAGTTTAAAATAACACGTCTATAATTTGGGATTTACGCAAAACGGAACGCAAGACGTCAAAAGCGTCTATAAACATTCAGGTCTTTGCGCTGCACCTATATACAACTATATTATATTTTAACCGGAATTATCGTTATTGTCAAATAGGTGGGGACGTTTTTTTAAAAAAATTTTTATTTTTAATAGTCTAATGGCTTGAATATTCTTTTTGGAGCGATTATAATACCAGTAATGACTAAAACTACGCATTTTAACATTTGACTGGGAAAGATGTCAATTTAATAAATTGAAACAGCGTATACAGTTATATACTGATAAGTGCGTTGCGTCAATTGATAATTGACAACTGCCCGCCTGCCTGTGGAGACGATTTATGAGAATCAGATTTTTGACCGCTTTTATATGCTTTATAGTGTACATTTTATCATCAGTTGGCTATGCCGCGACATGGGACGAATCCGCCAGGATTGTCGGGTCGGTTAAGGAGATTAAAGCGTCGACGGAATGGTGCCACGGAACGATGGTTCTGTTGAGCGACTCAACGTTTCCAGTTGCCGCTATTGGAAACCAAATCTTTGGGGCGGGATTTGAGTTCGGTCAGGGACGAGGTTTGGCGTTTGCTCATTCTGCCTACTCCGAGCCGTACAGGGAATTCTTTCACGACAACCCGGAACTGGTTAAAAACATGGTTTGCTGGCTGACGAAGAATCCCGACTCAAGCAAAGCAACGTTTCTGACTATTAATTCCCGATATAACAGCCATCTTGTACGCATGGGATATAAAGTCGAACTGATTGATGTCAAGCAGCTCAGCGAGATGGACCCCGTTGGAAAGATATTCCTTATCGAAACGTCTCGTTTAACTCACGACGACGTTGACAGGGTGGTAGATTTTGTTCGTCGCGGCGGGGCTTTATGGGCAAGCTGTACGTCCTGGTATGTGCTCAAGAAAGAAGATCCGAACTCGTATCCTTCAAACGTTATAATGAAAAAATTCGGGTTGGCTTTTACGCCTGATTGGATCCGATCTTACCCCTCGACGATTCCGCTTCCCGTACAGTGTTCGAAGTACGTTATTCGCGCCAACGCGATTGAGACGCTCAATAATTTTGACAACGAAAATCTGTCAGACGACGACCTGCAGCTTTTGAGCGAGGCGATTCTCGATAGCCTTGATGTGGACGCCGATTTCGATTTATCGAAACAATGGAAAGACTTCGACAAGTACAAAGACTCGCTTTTCCATAGTGAAAACGAGTATAAACGCTTGTCAAAACGTCAGCGTGTTGCGGAACGTTTGCTAATTGGTTATATGAATCAAAAAGCTATAATGTACTTTACCGACCCGGAAAAGGCGAAAACGCTGACGGGAATCGACGTTTCGTTCCCCGGCAAGCCGGAACCGGGCGCGCCGATTGTTACAAAGACGATAGACGTCAATCCTGCCGTTCCGGACTGGGCGTCAACGGGCTTGTACGCTCCTCCGGGCGCGACGATTACCGTTAAAGTTCCCGAAGCGGCGCTCAAGTCGGGGAAATATTCAATCCGAATTGGATGTCATAAAGATAAGCTGTGGCATAAAAGTCAATGGCTACGGTATCCGGAAATCAGCCTGACAGCCCCGCTGGACAAACAAACGGTTTCGGTCAATTCCGTTTTTGGCGGTTTGATTTATATCGTCGTTCCCAGCGACAATTCCTCTCAGACGTCTCCGATTCAGTTTGAAATCTCCGGCGCGATAAAAGCTCCGCTTTATGTCCTCGGCAAGACGACGAAAGAAGAATGGTCGGAAATGAAAAAGCTGGGCGCGCCGTGGGGCGAGCTGGCGTCGGACAAGATAATCGTTTCTATCCCTCGCGATCTGATTCTGTCCGTCGACGACCCTGAAAAAGTTATTCGCTGGTGGGATTCCGTTCTCGATACGGACGCTGACCTGGCATGCGTTCCCCACGAGCGAAAGCGTCCGGAACGAATCACCGCGGACGTCCAGATTTCTTTGGGGTATATGCATTCCGGATACCCGGTTATGACGCCCATGGAGGTGGTTGACGGTCTTGTGTCGTGTCACGGAGACAACTGGGGGTATTTCCACGAATTGGGGCACAACCATCAAAACTACGATTGGGTCTTTACCGGCTCTGTTGAGGTTTCGGTCAACTGGTTTACGCTTTATTGCTTCGAGAAGATTGTTAAATCCCCGCAGGACGTTCCCGGCTCTCGCATGAACCCGGACAGACAAAAGCGTCTGTATGAATCGTATGCTCAACGCGGAAAGAAATGGGAGGACTGGAAACGCGACCCGTTCCTGGGACTGGTTCTGTTTATTGAACTCAAACAGCGTTACGGCTGGGACGCGTACAAGAAGACGATAGCGCAGTACCACGACCTTTCTTCGTCCGAACGTCCTCGCTCTGACCAGGAAAAAATCGATCAGCTTTTCATCCGGTTTTCGAAAGTCGTCAACGAGAACACGCTCCCAATCCTCGTTGACCGCTGGAACGTCCCGCTTTCAGAAGAAGCGAAAAAGACGATTAGCCAGTTGCCGGCGATGAGACAGTAGGCAATAGGCAGTAGGCAGTAGGCAGTAGACGCAAGCGCTCGCCTACGCTTTGCGGCGGAAGCCTCCGAACAACATTTTCGCAGAATTGCCCGTTCGACCTGCTGGATCGCGGCTGTGTCAGCCGCCGAAGAATATTTAGCCGCAAAGAACGCAAAGAGCGCAAAGAAATGGAAGGCGGTAACGGAGAGACCAAGGCGAGCCGGGGTGCGTAAGCCCCCGGAAAAAATCTCACGCAAAGTTCGCGAAGTTCGCAAAGTAATTAAAAACGAACGCGAAGCGTTCAACTAGAACCGCGTAGCGGTTCAATATTTCTAGCCGTTGGTTCTCAAGAAATCCAATTAACTCAACAAGGAAAACTTTATCATGACTTTTTCCCGAAATCTTTTTGTCCTGGCTCTGATTGTTTTGACTACAGCGCTTTTTTCTGCGTGCGGTTCCAATAAGGCAACAAATGAAGAAACGACGCAGGAATCAGAACAGACGCAAATAAATCTGCCAAAAGAGGAGCGTTTGCCGGGAGATCGGAAAGTTGTAACCATCAACGGGGTTGAGTTTGCTTTCCGTTGGTGTCCGGCTGGAGAGTTTATGATGGGTTCTCCAGAATTCGATAATGGCCGCTTTGCCAATGAAAAACTGCATCGAGTTGTCCTGAAAGAAGGTTTTTGGATAATGGAAACCGAGGTTACTCAGCGCCAATGGAAAGCCGTCATGGGAAACAACCCCAGTTATTTTGAAGGGGATGATCTTCCGGTTGAAAACGTTTCCTGGAATGATTGTCAGATGTTTTGTCGCAAAGCAAATTTGAAACTTCCGACAGAAGCTCAATGGGAATATGCGTGTCGGTCGGGAAATTCAGATACGTTTTCTGAATATTGGGATGGAGAAGTTTGGTATGGGACTAATAGTAACAATACAACTCATCCTGTAGGATCGCCGCGCAAAAAAGCCCGGGAAACTCATACTCTTGACGGAGAAACAGTCGAAAAGCCAGCAGGATTGACGTTCAAAAACACTTGGAACATTTCTGATATGCAAGGAAATGTTTGGGAGTGGTGCGAGGACAGTTATAGTGACTTTTTTACAGAAGAAGCGTCATTACAAAACGAAAAATCTGACAGTTCGTTTATCAGTCCTAACGAAAAGAAGATTTTACAGGCGTTAAATGAATTGACAACCTTCAATTTCGACGATACGCCATTGGAGGACGTTATTGTTCAAATCAAAGATATGCATCATATAGAGGTTGAGCTGGATGAGTCGGCTTTTAGGGATGAGATGTTTTCTTCAGAAGAAGTTACTTTTGATATAAACATATCTGGAGTAACTTTGCGTTCTGCTTTAAACAGAATGCTAAAGAATGAATACCTGTCTTTTGTTATTCAAGATGAATGTATTTTTATTACAACCAAATCGGAAGCAGATGAAGCATTTCAAAACTCGGAACATATTCGTCAACTCTTTTTATCAATGGACAACTCCGTTATCAACCAGCATGAAGAACGACTGTTACAATCGCTGGAAACGAACGTCAGTTTCAATTTTACCAACGAGCCTTTGCCGGATGTTATCAAACGCGTCAATCAATTGTATAAACTTGACATACAAATAGATCGTTCAGCTCTTTGGGATGAATTGATTTCTCCAGAAGAACTATTGGTTAATATAGACGTCTCTGACGTAACTTTACGGTCAGCGTTAAAGAGAATTCTTTCTGGTTGGAATATGACTTTTGTTATTGCCGATGAATGCATCCTTGTAACAACAAATTTTGAGAAATTCGAGAAATACGTTATGCCAGATTCGCATCGAGACGGTAATTCGGAATACCCGATAGATTCGTCCTCGAGTCAATATCGTGTAATTCGCGGGGGCGGCTGGAATAATGACGATAGATTTTGTCGACCAACGATTCGGGACTGCAGCTTGCCGCAAAAAGCTTATAATGACGTCGGGTTCCGTTGCGTGGCGCCTCAATAATGCGTTAAGAACTATTCGCGACGTTTCCAATCGTTTCTTTAGTCTGTGGGTTGAAACCCACGGCTATTCAACTTGAACCGCTAACGCGGTTCAAGTTGAACGCTTCGCGTCTGTTTTAATTTACTTTGCGATCTTCGCGAACTTTGCGTGAGATTTTTTCGGCGGGCGTTGTCCGCGAACCCGGCTGAACAGAGTTTGTTTCGTTGTACAAAAAGGCGCCCGAGGGCGGGCGCCATCCGTGAAGGTTATTCGCTTCGTCGTTTTGGTATGCACGCTTCAAACAAAGCGTAACTACGCTCGTTACACTCGCTCCGTTACCGCCTTTCATTTACGTTCGCTTCGCTCACACCCACGGGTTTACACCCGTGGCTCGCCTAAGCGTAACTTCATTCGCTTCGCTCATTCCGTTACCGCCTTCCATTTCTTTGCGAACTTTGCGTCCTTTGCGGCTTAAAAAATAGTAAGAGGAAAAATAAAACGGATTAGACGGATAACCAATCGGTGAAAATCCGTATTTTCCCGGGAGCTTACGCGCCCGGCTCGCCAAAATCCGTGTACGGACGACCTGCTAACAACCATTGAGGAGCGCGGAGCGTAACTCCTCACTCCTCATTCCTAACTCCTAACTCTTCTTCAGCAGCGCGTATTTCTTCTTTCCGGACCGGAGAACGATGGTTGTCTCGGACGCAAGGTTCGAGTCGTTGAGAATCATCTGTGGGTCGGTA
>CACXSS010000117.1 GCA_902770245.1 uncultured Planctomycetota bacterium
ACTTCCGTTGTTAATTTGTATTTCTACAGGACCAGTCCAGCCGGGAATTGTATCGTAAATCGCCCAATAGGCGCCGTTTGGAATTGCTACGTCTTCAAAATTGCCGTTGATAATCATTTCATCTACAGAACCAATTTGTAGACTAATAGACGAACCGGCAACGTCAATCGTCTGTCCGTTTCGCTTTGCCGTTACGCTAACGCCTGACGTTCCATAATGGGTATATACATGACTGGCAGAAGAAGCGTTATAATAATCTTCCGTTGTTCCGTCGCCCCAGTTAATAGTCCATATTACGTCGGGATTGGACGCTTCCAATTGCAAAACATACGACTGATCTTTAATTGCGTATGAATTTCCGCCAACGCGAGCCGTAGTTTGACTGTCGGTCATCAAAGCGGCAACAGATTGAGCGTCTAAAGCGTGGTCGTAAATCCCGCCATTGCCAATCTTGCCGTTAAAAAATCGAGTAGAACCGCTGCCGTTAGATCCAATTGACCAGTCCGCGCTGACGGGTACGGCGCCAACGGTTGTAGAAAGGGACGCCGCCAATACGCCGTTTTTGTACAAACGCCACGCTGTACCGTCATAAACGCCTGTGAGCTGAATCCACTGACCGATATCGTCTGTATCAGCAATAGCGCTGGCGTAATAATTGGTTCCGTTCCAAGAACCGACCTGATATTCCCCGTTGGCAATTCGCAAAAAGATTTCCCCATTCGGATTTGAAGAATGCCCTTTAGCAATAATGTTTTGTATTCCTGTAAAGGAATTGGGGCAAATCCACGCTGAAAGCGTAATTTCTCCATGAATCTGTAAATCGTCCGGATTGCCTAACGAAACGTACCCGTTGTTTCCAGAAAGATTCAATACTTGACCGTAAGCAGAATCAAATTGTACTACAGCGCCGTTAGAAAGCGTTCCCAAACTATCGCCCTGTTCGCTGTACAGTTCGCCGCTTTGAACATCAGACCAATTCCACGTTACAGAGTTGTCCTCTTGCGCGTTGGTTGGAATAGAAGCTAACGCGGCAATTTCCTGCGCTGTATAAGCGGTAGAACTAATAACGACTTCGTCAATTACGCCGCTGTAAAAGCGTTCTGTCCCTGTTCCCCTTGCGCCTACCGCCCAAGCGCCGTCGACTTCAACCGCGCCGGTATTGTCAACCGTAGAAGCGATTTCAACTCCGTTGCGATACAGCCGCCACGTTGTACCGTCATACGTACCAGCAAGATGAACGCGTTCGCCAATGTCAGATGAAGGAATTACAAATTCCGCCAAATGTTCTGAACCCGTCCACGACCCAACTTGATATTTGCCGTTGGCAATTCTCAAAAAGATTTCTCCGTTTGGATGAGTAGAGTACCCCTTAGCAATAATATTTTGCGTGCCGCTGGCAGATTCGGGAATAATCCAGGCGGAAAGCGTAATTTCATTGATAATTTGCAGTTCTTCCGGGTCGCCAATAGAAAAATAGTCGTCTACACCGTCCAAAGACAAACCGCCGCCTGCGATTCCGTTAGTTGTTAAACTCGCCCCGTTGTTAAGCGTACCGACAAACGCGCCGTTTGTATCTTCGGTATTGACGTCAAATGTCCAATGCGCGGTTACGTCTTCGGAATTGAACGGAGAAACCGAAAGCATTGTTCTGTCCTCGCACGGTTCAAACCGCAACGTACGAGAACGCGAAACTATCTTTTGTCGCTTGATTTTTCGAGAATCTTTTTCTTCAGAATAGTTGAATGACAAAGAGTTCAATAGGGCGGATAAACAGTTTCGCAACATAGGGGGCTCTCCAAATGTTTAAGGTTAAATAAAAGCGTTTGGTAAAGTCCGATTGTGTGTATTCGTCCATTTCAAAAGAAGTATGACTTAAATCGGTAAGTTTATGTTTAGTATAAACTAAAAAATCAGATTTGTCAATAGGGGAAAGAAAAATTTTTAAAATTTTATGCAAGAACTGAAATTGCAATATGTTACATAGCATCTTCACAGCCGCTAAGCAACAGTTTGCAAACCGAAAATTTTCTGATAATTAATGAAAGGCGGTAACGAAGCGACCAGCGGGAGCGTAGTTACGCAGTTCGCCGAAGACGAACCCTTAAATTTGAACCCGGCGCCAAGTTCGCCGTTCCGGCGCCCCGTGGCGGGGAGCCAGTAAGCGTAATTCCGTTCGCTACGCTTACACCCACGGGTTTACACTCGGGCTGCGCCGATCCTCACTACTGCCTACTGTCTCTTGCCTACTGCCTTCCTCCTACCGCCTTTCAATCACTCGTTTCTCGCAGCATTCCTCAGTATCCCAGCGATTCCAAATCGTCGTCGCTCAAACCGTGAAGATGTCCGTATTCGTGTAAAATCGTAATACGGATTTCTTCGTCCAGGAGTTCTAAATTAATATCTGATGGTTTGAGCGTTTTTAATTCCGGGTCGAGTTGTTCAAAGAATTCATCTGATAATGACTCGTCCGATTCTAACGCCTGAACGATGATCCCCTCTCGATAAATCACGACGGAGTCCGGCGTCATCGGCGGGGCTTCAATAGATTTCTCGGGAATCCCGATTCCGGTAAACAACCCGCACAGTTCGTGACGATATTCTATTCCCATGGTTTCCATGACTTCGTCTGACGGGTAATCCTCTACCAGCAGCGGAACTTCGTTGTTGATTATATCCATAACCTCCGCCGGCAGCGTCTTCAAAACCGCCTCGACGCGCGAGTCAAACAGTTTTCTCAATTCTCGTTTCATAGGAGTGTAGGCAGTAGGCAGTAGGGAGTAACAAGTGGATTGGAAGGCGGTAATGGAGCAACCAACGGGAGCGAAATTACGCATTCGCCGTCAGGCGAACTTGGGCGGGGCGTCATTCCAGAAATTGACGATAGTCCTCATAGCACAATAGCGGCTGGCTGCGGTCAAAGTCCCACGTATGGGTTGAATCGCCGCCGCAAATAAACCGTTGAGAACAATTGACGCATTTGGAGCAGTCGGCTGTCCGGTCGCGTCTGAAAACCTGAAATCGATTGAGCCAGACGTCCATAAAGTTGTCGGTCCGGATGTTGCCTTGAACCAGCTCCGGTCGGTTTTCGATGTCCAGACAGGCGCAAATGTCGCCGTTGCTGCGGACGCTGGCAACCATGATTCCCGCTCCGCAGAGGAAATAATGATCGCGAACCATGCGTTCGTTTTCCACCCCAAGGTAATGCGAACACCCGAACGTTACTTCCATTTTGTTGGCGTTGTCAAACCGTTTGTTCCGTATATAAGAAATCAATTGAGCAAACTGTTCCGGCGTTAACAGCATATCGCTCGACTCGCAGGCGCGTCCGATCGGTTCCACATTGATGGGACGCCAGCTGGTTATGCCCATCTGAGTGAGCATGTCGTACAACTCGTCCAGTTCGTTGAAGTTGTCTCGATGTAACACGGTTGTAACCTGCGGCTCGAACCCCGCCTTTTGCAGAGCTTTCAGCCCGCGCAGAGCAAGACGCCAGCTGCCCTTCCGCTGCCGGAGCGAGTCGTGCGAGCGCTCCATCCCGTCCAGGCTGACGGACACGGTAGACATTCCAACCTGTTTAAGATTCTCTGCGACCACGTCGTCAATCAGCGTCGCGTTTGTCGTCATGCCCCAATAGAACCCCATCGACCGAACGCATTGAGCTATCTCGAAAAAAGCAGGATGCATCATCGGCTCGCCGCCGGTTAAGCAGATTGAGGGTTTATCGCCCGGAATGGTTTTCAGGACGCCTTTAATATCCTCAACGGTCAGCGTCTGACCAAAAGCGGTGCAGTTGCTCCCGCAATGCCGACATCTGAGATTGCATCGATTGGTAATTTCAAAAAACAGCCACTCAAGATGCGGGGATTTTCGGAGGGATTCCCTGTGCTGCGCGACAAGTTCAAGCTGCGAACGTTTTAGCTCTGTTACATCCATTCGATAATCTCCAAACACTTAATGGAAGGCGGTAACGAAACGACCAACGGGAGTGGAGTTACGCAGTTCGCCGAAGGCGAACCCTTAAATTTAAACCCGGCGCCAAGTTCGCCGTTCCGGCGAATGCGTAATTCCGTTCGCTATCGCGAACTCCATTACCGCCTTTCAATCCATTTACTACTCGTTATGCCTCTTTGTTCTCCTCGTTTTCCATTCTCGCGAAGGCGTTGTCCACGTACTCTCGAACGTTGTCCAAGTACCCCTGGACGTTATCCAAATGCTTTTCCAAGACCGGCGCAGGAGCTTCCGGAGCAAATGCGCCGCCCTCTTCTCCGTCCTTCGCTTTTCCCGGCGCAGAACCGCCGCATTTCGGACAGTAGCGTTCGCGGTCAATCATCTGATTGGTTGTCCATGTGTACCCGCATTTTACACATTTATGAACTCTCGTAATGGGCGGCGGTCCGTAAATGCACGCCATGTTATCCGGTATGAAGGCAGGTTTCCCCATCTTCGCTCCGCAATATCGACAGTATTTATCTCCTTCGATATACGTGTTTTTGCAATTAGCGCAAACCTTTCTCATCGGTCTTCCAGGCATTCCAAACATAATGTCCTCCTGTTTATAATTCAATTTCTCTGCTAAACGCGATTAAAGAGCGTATCGCCTTTGTTTGCTTTTAATATAAACAATTCTTACTTTGTTTTCAAGTAGATTTTTAGAAATTGGCTAAAAAATTTGATTATTTTGGTTTCAAGCGGTTATAGATGAAAACGCCCAGCAGCAACGCAATTCCGAATTCCGCATTCCGAATTCCGCATTAAAAATAGGTCTGGATAAAATCGGGAAGATATGATATAATAGAGAGGAATTAGTAGTGAGGAGTTGGCTTATTACTGCCGATTCCTCATTGAGGGTGTACGCAAATTTTTCCTGCGCTTATAGAAGATTTCCCTGAATGAGAAACGAGACGTCGCGGCAGCGACAGCGGACGATAGTCCGCTAAAGTCCCGACAGGGACGAAACTCATTGTAACCGGCGGTTTCAACCGCCGGAAGGAATAAACGGATAATTGAATATCGACGAATACGCTTTCCCTCCCGCGCCTCCGTTGGAGGCGCGGGAGGGAAAGCGGCTAAAGCGATAGGGGGAGTATATCGCGTTTATTCCGTGGGCTGAAGCCCACGGTTACAAGAGTTGCGTCCTTTCAGGACGCATTTCAGTTTCTCATCTTGTTTATCGTCGCAAGAATAATTTGCGTGTATTCCCTACTCCCTATTCCCTACTATCATGAGAAATCACCTTAACTTTATCCTGTTCCTGACGTTATTCGCCTTTACAGGCGCAATCGCAACGGCAGACGCCCCGGCGGGCGGCGCACAAAGCTACGACGTTCAAAATGAAGCGGATATTTTCGCCGATGAGGACGACGACGAGGAAGATCCGTTCGAATTCAACAAGGGCGATTCTGATTTGTCTCAAGACGACTCGTCAGAGGTTGAGAAAGCAAAAGAGCCGCGGTTGTTTAATCGGGCGTCAAAAGAAGTTATCGAAAAAGCCAATCAGATTTTTGGCAACCCGGATTATCGGCAAGCCCTGCAGGACGCGATTCGGCTGGTTGAAGAAAATCCCGGAGTTTTTTTCCCATACGAAAACAAAGAGACTGGAACAACGCTATGGCATCCGATCGAATGGGCGCTCAGCACAGGACGCAATCGGCGCTTGACTGACGACGAAGTCAAAATATACCGTCAGATTCAGGACGAGGCGGCAAACGCAGCGTATGAACAGGCAAATAAGACGTCTGACCCGCAGCTGCGGCTAGCGAAACAGGACGACGTTCGACGCACCTATCCGGGTTCAAGCATAGCCCCGGCTATCGCTCTGGAGTTGGGCGATGCGCTGGCAAAACAAAGCGCGGCGCTTATCGCCATGGATTATTGGTTTAGCTCAATTCGTCCGGAAATAACCGAGCATAAGCAGAGAAAACATTGGGAATATACTTACCCGTCAGAAAAGACTCGAGTTTCAGAAGCGGAACTGGTCGCTCGGCTTCTTATTGTCGAATTTCAGAGCAGAATTCCTTACATCGTTTTGAAAAAAGCGTCAGGCGAAATAACGGATATCGAAGCGTTTAAACGACTTTTCCCAAAAGACAAGGGCATCGTCAACGCAAGCAAGATTGTTTTTGATACTATCGAAAAACCAACGTATTCTTTGGATGGCGTCGATACTGAAGTTTTGGGTCGTATCAATACTGAAGAGATTTCTGTTACAAATAATAAATATAAAAAGATTTCTCACGTCGATAATAAAAGTTATAGTTACTATTCGCTTCCAGAGTCAATGGTTCAGTACGAAGGTAAAGAAGTCGTTCTGGCAGACTATCTGGCTCAATTGTCAGATGAAATAAATAAAGAACGAGAACTTTATCGGCGGCATCGCTCAAGCGCTTCTCATTTTGTAAAAACGAGTTTGTCCTGCAACCAATTTGGACTATATGACGCTTCTCCGATTGAATCAAACGGAACCGTTTATTCCGGGAAATACTTGTACTATCACGTCTACAACGCTAAAGAACAAGACTGCTTGCAGCGGCTCCCGTTAACCGTTCACCCGTCAAATGGTTTGATTGCTTTTATACAGGGAGATTTATATTACGGCAATTCAGTACAGGAAGAAGAATCAGTCCTTTATTCCGGTCGCGTTCCTCAAGATTTTACTCCCAAAAGCAACTGGCTGGTTTGCATAGATCGCGACAACGAAAACAAAGTTCTCTGGACGCGAGCATGGAAAAGCGGTCGTTCCTTCTGGAATTATTCCGGGATTTTTATCGAGGATAAATTCTATGCTTTGGAATTCTGCAAGAATAACTCCCCGCATTCAGACGAAAATTTAAAAGCCGTGTATTTGCACTGTCTGGAAGCTAAAACCGGCAAAACAATTTATAGAACTCAAGTTCAGTCCAATTGTTCGTACAAAAACAATTCCAATTATCCCTGGAGAACGTATCGTTATTTTGACAACGGAGTTGAAATCTCTTTTTTTGAGTATATTATGGATAGAGAATTTCAGCGTCAAAACTTCGCGTCCATGTTTATAATACGTTCAAACAGCTATGTCCGAATAATTGACGGGAAACCGCTTTATTACGTAACAAAAACATCTGACGACGAATCGGACGATGACATACCCAGAGGCGTTTTCTAATGCGTTCTGACAGGAAGAACGATAAAAACGCGACCTCGCAATATTAACCTTAACAATTAACACTCATGAACATACAATCCCTGGCGGCGTCCTCAACCGCATGTTTTGGAAACGGTCTGGATTCAGACGTTGTTATATCGTCTCGCGTTCGGCTGGCGCGAAATATCGCCGAGTATCCGTTTGTAAGCCGTCTGAGCGTTGCGGACTCTAAACGTCTGGTAGACGACCTGACCCCGGCAATTGCTGAAATTCTCGGTTCGGATTCAGGAACGTTCACCATGAACGAACTGAAAGAGACGGAGCGGCAAATGTTAATCGAACGGCATTTAATCAGCAAGACGTTCGGGATGTCCACCCTGACGCAGTCCGCCGCGTGCATTGCCGCAGACGAAAGCGCGTGCGTTATGATTAACGAGGAAGATCACCTGAGAATTCAGGCTATCGCCCCGGGCTTGGATCTGGAAACGCCCCTGGCGCGATGTCAGGAAATCGACCGGTTTCTGGAAAAGAAGTTCGTCTACGCCTTCGACGACAAGCTGGGGTATCTGACCGCCTGCCCGTCCAATTTGGGCACCGGGATGCGAGCCAGCGTGATGATGCACCTGCCCGCGCTGACGCTGACCAAACAGATGGAAAAAGTCCGTCACGCGATGGATAAATCGGCGCTGGTCGTTCGCGGGCTGTTTGGAGAAGGCGAACCGGCGGACGGCGACTATTTCCAGATAAGCAATCAGGTTACGCTGGGCTATTCCGAAGAAGACCTCGTCGGGCTGCTGATGAAAATGGTTCCCTGCATTGTCGACTACGAACGAAAAGCGCGGACGTATCTGCTCAAAGAGAATCGTGAATCCATTACCGACCGGGCGAACCGGGCGCTGGAGATTTTACGCAACACGCAGTCTATTAAAACCGCAGAGACGCTGGCGCTGCTGTCAAACGTCCGTCTGGGCGTCTGCATGGGCGTTGTAGAAGGCGTCGAGCGTTCCGTGCTGGACATGCTCTTTTTACGAGTTCAGCCGGCGCACTTGCAGCTCATGGAAGGCTCGCAGTTAGACGCCTCCGACCGCGACCTGCTAAGAGCCAAGTACGGATTTTGGCGAGCCGGGATGCGTAAGCTCCCGGAATAATACGAATTTGCGCCGATTGATTAATTGACAATTCAATTATCATTCACACAACATTGGATTTTAACACGAAATACACAAAATACTTTTGGGCGAGTAAAACGTCTGCTTTTTAGCTCACAGCCAACTTGTCGGATGAACCTTATCTTTCTTGTTCATCGTACAGGTCAAAGAAGACCTCGCGAAGATTTCCGTTGTGCTTCTCCAAAAGAGATTCCAGATTTTGAGACGGTTCAGAGCCGGTAAGCGTCCGCACCAGATTTTTGGCTGTTTCCAGGTCAACGCTTGTTTCCAGCAGCGTTGGCAAACCAAACGAAACGTGCGACGTTGTCAGGAGTCCAATTTTGTGCCAGAGGGTTGACTGAAGAATCCGAAAGCGTCGCCAGAACGGCAGCTGTTCAAAACCGTCGAGAATTAAAATAGAACCGGGTTTCAGCGTTAGCAGATTGTTTAACCCGCTCTTGTCAAATGAATGGAGCGTTACAAGACAAACGTCCAGACCGCGAGAAAGCAGCTCTTTTTGAAACGCAATAACAAACGTGGACTTGCCCGTCCCGTGCGGTCCGACTACCTGACCGCGCCGACCGCTGGATAAAAAACAATCCGCATAGTACGCCATTGACTTGCCGGGAGCGCATTGATACGCTATCGCTCCCGGGCGCGTAAACTTCGTACTGTACGGATTGCTTAACATGAAAGTCTAATTAGCAAGGGCGGGAATTCCGATCAAAAGTCGCCGCCATCGTCGCCGCCATCATCAACGCCATCATCGCCGGCGTCGTCGTCATCAGCGGTATCGTCATCGGCTGTATCGTCATCAGCAGTATCGTCATCGGCGGTATCGTCATCAGCGGTATCGTCGTCGGCTGTATCGTCATCAGCGGTATCATCGGCGGTATCGTCATCGGCGGTATCATCGGCGGTATCGTCATCGGCGGTATCGTCATCGGCGGTATCGTCATCGGCGGTATCGTCATCGGTGGTATCGTCGTCAGCGGTATCGTCATCAGCGGTATCGTCAGCGGCGGTATCGTCAGCGGCGGTATCGTCAGCGTCAGTATCGTCAGCGTCAGTATCGTCAGCGTTGTCGTCTACATCGTCGATCTCGTCAATGTCTGCATCGTCAGCAGCGGTATCGTTGGCGTCATCAAAATCTGCGTTGTCGTCTACATCGTCAATGTCGTTAACGTCTGTATCGTCAATTTCATCAATGTCGTCAATGTCAATGTCAATGTCGTCTTCAGATACGGTCAGTTCGCCAAATTCCTCTGTCAGGGTTTCGACCATGGAGTCATATTGATATTCTGTGGAGAGCACAATTCCATCTCCTCCAACAAATGTCATATACGGCAGAGCGATTATTCCATAATAATCGGTAATGCATACATTGCCAATAAAGGCGTCTCTTTCCCAAATGTTAATCCATGGGAATTTGTATTTCTTAACGAACGAGGCGACCTGTTTTCTGTTTTGATCCAACGCAATGCAAACGATCTCAAATCCTTTTGCTTTGTAGGAACTATAGGCGCGTCTTAAGTATTTCAACTCGTCCAGACTGGGTTCAATGGTTGGCGACCAGAAGTAGACCAAAACTTTCTTGTCTTTCAGATCCGTCATATTGAAATTTTTGCCGTCGATGGTTTTTCCGGTCAGCTGAAGTTTCTTCCCTTTGAGGGTAAGGCGTTTGGCGGAACCGCGCATCGTTTTAACAATTTCCTGAATCTTGGGGTCCTGAATATTTCCAAAAAGAGCGGCATACTTTTCATAACGAGCGGCAGCGGCAGCCTGGTCAAAGACTTCTTCAGTAAAAGCGGTTTGGAAAGCAATCGCAACCACCTTAAGATTGACTTTATCGCCGTAGTCGGCAATCATGCTGTCAACCGCTTTGGCGGTTTTATCGAACTTGGCTTTGTCATTTTGGGCAACCGATTCCGACAGCGCATTGGCGAGCTTGCCCATGAAAATGTCTTCAACCATATCAGACAAACCCGCTTTTTTGATTTCAGCTACAACAGCTTCAAAATCGGCAGAGTTGTCTACGCCTTTGAGCTGTCCAAGCCCTTTAATGCAAATCAGCTTAATCAGATACAGACGCTGCAGCTTTTCCTTGTCTTCCGCTGGGGTCTTTTTGATGGTCTGATCGGTTTGTTCGATAATCTTTTCCACTTCAGAAAAGTCATTGCTCTTTTTGGCGTCCTGGAACGTCATAGTAATCAATCCCATGACAATTTCGTCTGCAATTTGGGACTGTCCTGCTTTTTCAAGCTGAGCGGGCATGGAATAAAGCAGAATCTTCGCCTTTTTGCTTCCCGCTTTGATGAGAATTTTCAGGCTGTTAATCTTAACGGCGACCGCTCGCTGAATCTGTTCAAAGGTAGCGTCTTTGTGTTCAATGACTTTGTCAGCTGCGGCAATCTGCGATTTGCACAGATCGGTGAAATGAGAAATCATTTCTTCCCGCGATTGATCGTGCGGACGTTCAACTCGCAAGAGTTTTTCGATAAACTTCAAATACTCTTCCGGAGTTCCGTTTTCCGGGACGGGATACACCTCAGATTCGACAGCGTTTTCAACTGCTTGTTGAGCGTCGGCTTGGGCTGAGGCGTCGTCTGCAAAACAGGATGCCATAAACAAGGTCATAGCCAAAAAGGCGGCTATATTCATCAATGTACAACGCATGGTTCTCTCCTTGTAGCGATGAGGAAAATAGTTTCGAGTTGCGAGCAGCAAGTCGCGAGAGAATAGTCTGTTTTCTCCCTGCTTGTCTTTCGCTGTACAATAACTTACTTATTATATATTACCAGAAAACACTCGATTTAGCAAGAGGAATTTTGACTGTTGAGAACCCAGATTCTCGTTGAAAGCAAGGAGTTAAACTCGTCGCCATTCTCTCCCAATTCCCTAATTTACAACTGGCAGATCGTCCCATTCGGTTGTGTATCGGGGAGACGTGTTCTGCTGAACAGATTTCCAGGAGTCGTCTAAAAGCTGCGTTCCGGTCAAGACGGCGCTGCGGCCGAATTTTTCGTTGAGCCGATCGAGGGTTTTCATCAGTCCAGCGCGGCGTTCCAACTTCTCCGGATCGTCAAAAAAAGTCAATTGGGCGCTGTTGACAGCGGCGGAGGAAAGGTCAATGAGGATAATTCCCGCTTTCTGATAGGCGTAGTTGGGCTGAAAGATTTTGCCAAGCCCGTCAAGAGCCGCCTGAGTCAGCAAGAGCGTGTCGCTGGTGGGACGTCCAAGCGGAACAACGGTTGACGCGCTGTATTGTGCGACCGGTCGAAATGGACTTGTACGAATATAGACGTCAACGGCGCGGGCGACCTGTCCCTGTTCCCGGAGCTTTTCCGCCGCGCGAGAAACGAACGTCGATATTGCTGATTCCAGTGCGCTAAGTTCATATCGCGGCTTGCCGAACGAACGGGACGTCTGAATGCTTTTCGCAGTCGGCGGGGACTGCTGATTGCCCAGGCAGGATTCCCCGTTAAGTTCCCGAACCATCGCCTCCTGAACGACGGTGAATCTTTTGCGGATTTGAACCGGGTCTTGCTGAGCGAGGTCAAACGCCGACCGGATTCCCATTCGTTCCAGCTTGACGGACAGCTGACGTCCAACGCCCCAGACTTCTTCTACCGGAAAGCGTTTCAGAACGTCGATTCGTTTTGATTCGTCCAGCAGCAGACAGGTTTTCACGCCGTCCGTTTTCGCCTGACGGTTGGCGACTTTTGCCAGCGTTCGGGTCGGGGCGATTCCAATCGAAATCGGAATTCCAGTCCAGAGCTTGACGCGGTCAACGATGGACTCGGCGAACTGTGATGTAACGTTTCGCATCCCCGTCAGATTCAAAAACGCCTCGTCAATGGAGTACTGCTCAATTTCCGGAACTGTTGACGCCAGGGTTTGCATGACTCGCTGGCTCATGTCGCCGTAAAGAGCGTAGTTTGAAGAAAAGACCGCAACGCGATTGGCGCGGCAGAATTCCCGAATCTGAAAAAACGGCGCGCCCATGGCGATTCCAAGCTGTTTGGCTTCCCTGCTTCTGGCGACAACGCAGCCGTCGTTGTTCGACAGGACAATAACAGGGCGTCCGCGCAGAAACGGCTTGAACGCCGTCTCGCACGATGCGTAAAAACTGTTACAATCAGCCAGAGCGAAGAGCATGAGTATAGACCGTAGACTGTAGGCAATAGAAGGCACTAGTCATTAGACATTAGGCAAGAAACTGTAATTAAAAAACTCTACTGCCTACTGCCTATTGCCTACTGCCTTTCAATCCCTATTCATTAATTTCAAAACCAATGCCTTCCGTCTTCCCGTAACGGTCAATGACGTGAAAATCCAAATCGCCTTTGAATTCCTCGCAGCCGTCTTTGAGTTCCTCAAAAGAAAAACGCATCTCTTTGGGCAGCGGCTGACCCGGTTTCGGCGCAACGTAAAGTTGTCTGTCTCCGCCGGACATGACGCCGAAAAAGGCGATGCCGTTTTCCGCTTCGAGTTTAACGGTCTTTCCATCGTCGATGAGCTGAATTTTGACTTCCCCTTCATCGTCAACAGGCGGTTCGTCCTGAAAGAACGGGTTAACGTTAAGCGCCGCGGCGGAAATGGGCGACCAGTTGGCGGCTTCGTCGTCAATGTTTTCCAGCCAATCGTCGTTTTCTTTACTGGGGGCTTCCCGCATGACGAAAAAGCGATTGAGCTGGTCGATTCCTCGGGTCATGATGTCGCGCGGTTCTGTGGAATGGGGCAGTCCCCAAGTATGTCCCAACTCGTGCAGAGCAGCGCCGATTGTCGTTGCCGCCGCCGCCCAGTAAACGGAACGGAAGGCGGAATCGTCATGGAAATGTTTGCCGTCAATGGGCGTGGAGTCCGTAAACGCCTTGACAACGCCGTCGAGAGAATCCGGCCACGTATACATGCAGCCAGAACCGAACAGAGCTTGACAGCCGCCGCCCAACGCTGTGTGACATTTTGCCTTTTGGGTTTCAGGGTCAAAGCGCGTGTAGGCGGGAATGACAAGATTGCGTCCTGAATGTTCCGGGAACTGGGGCGTTACTTCCTCATAAACCATGTCGTACCATTCGCCATCGGAACCGGAACCGTATTCCTCCGCCGTCTTCTTCCCTTTGATAACGTGAACGATTACGTCGCCGTTGTCGTCCAGTTCCAGATTGAACGTCTTTCTGCCCAAGCCGGCGTCGTTCATGGTTTCCGCCGTAAAACACTGCATGAGCTTCAACGCCGTGTCGAGTTTGCCTTTGAAGTTTTGAGGATCGTTTTTGTACGGCGTTTGAAAATCCGTGTCGCCCGTCGAATCCGTCATGTAAATCATGCGGACAACCAACGGATTGGAGTTCTTTTTATAGTTCAGTTTCAGAGTCGTTTTATATTCTCCGCTTGTCAGTTCGAGTTTATTTTCTCCCGGAACGAGTTCAGCTAGAACCTTGAACTGTCCTTTCCAGGCGTCGCCGTGAAGCTGTCGAGACGTTTTCTGCGACGACAAATTCGTACAGACGATTTCCGTTGACGATTCGTCTGAAAGACGCCCTCGCAGCAACGCGACCGGGTAGTCAATTTCCGTCCCGTCGGTAAAATTGACGACTTGAATCTCCTCGTCGGCAAACAGAGCCGACGCCAGCGAGACAAACAAAGCAAAAACAATAGTTGTAATATAACGAGTCATGGTGTGTTGGGGTTAATTGGGTGAGGGAATTGGGAGTAGGGAATAGGGAATAGTAATTCGCCTGCGGCGAATTAAAAAACTACTCCCTATTCCCCATTTCCTAATCCCTGATATGAAGCCCTCTCGTCTTTCCGAAACGGTCAATGGCGTGAAGTTCCAAATCGCCTTTGAAATTTTTGACGTTGTCTTTGAGCTCCTGAACAGAGAATCGCAACTGTTTAGGCAGTTCCTGACCTGGTTGAGGGGCAACGAAAAACTGACGATCCCCGCCGGACATAACGCCGAAATAGGCGATGCCGTTTTCTGCTTCGATCTCAACCGCTTTCCCGTCGTCAACGATTTGCAGCTTGACGTTCCCTTGATTTTCAGCTGGCGCTTCGTCCTGGAAGAATGGACAAACGTTCAGCGCCGCAGCGGAAATAAGCGACCAGTTGGCGGCTTGGTCGTCCAAGTTTTCCCTCCAATTGCGGTTGAATCGGCTGGGGGCTTCCCGCATGACGAAAAAGCGGTTGAGATGGTCGATTCCGCGGGTCATGATGTCGCGCGGCTGATTGGAATGGGGCAGACCGAAAGTGTGTCCCAACTCGTGAAGCGCCGCGCCAATTGTTGTTGACGCCGCCGCCCAGTAGACGGAACGAAAAGCAGTATCGTCATGGAAATGATCTTTATCAACAGGCGTGGAATCCGTAAACGCCTTGACAACGCCGTCGAGAGAATCCGGCCACGTATACATGCAGCCAGAGCCGAACAGCGCCTGACAGCCGCCGCCCAGCGCGGTATGACATTTCACTTTTTTGGTTTCGGGATCAAAGCGCGTGTAGGCAGGAATGATGAGGTTTTTCCCGTTGTACCACGGGAAGTGGGGCGTTACTTCCTGATAAACCTTGCTGTACCATTCTTGATCAGAACCAGAGCAGTATTCCTCCGCCGTCTGCTTCCCTTTGAAGACGTGAACGATTACGTCGCCGTTGTCGTCCAGTTCCAGATTGAACGTCTTTCTGCCCAAGCCGGCGTCGTTCATGGTTTCAGCGGTAAAGCACTGCATGAGCTTCAACGCCGTATCGAGTTTGCCTTTGAAGTTTTGAGGATCATTCTCGTACGGCGTTTGGAAGTCCGTATTACCGGTGGAATCGGTCATGTAAATCATACGTACGACGAGCGGATTGGAATTTTTCTTATAGTTCAGCTTCAGAGTCGTTTTATGATCTCCGCTTGTCAGTTCGAGTTTGTTTTCACCCGGAACGAGTTCTGCAAGAACCTTGAATTGTCCTTTCCAGGCGTCGCCGTGAATCTGTCGAGACGCTTTTTGCGACGACAAATTCGTACAGACGATTTCCGTTGCCGATTCGTCTGAAAGACGCCCTCGCAACAAGGCGACCGGGTAATCAATTTCTGTCCCGTTGGTAAAATTAACGACTTGAATCGCCTCGTCGGCAAACAAAGCCGACGTCAGCGAGACAAACAAAGCAAAAACGATAGTTGTGATGTAACGATTCATAACAGGAGGAAACAGGGAAATGGCTTTAGGAAATAACAAACAGCGAGAAAACGTAAAGCGCCTCAGCAGCTTCTCTCTCGCAGCTAATGTACGTCTCGAACAAAATAAACAAAAGGCAAATCGCCGATTGATTATTGTTTTTATATTATACCAAAACCAAACTTCAATTGGAATAGTGTACACATAGCCACCCTAAAAGTGCAAGCGTAAAATCCCCACCCGAGGACGCAAATATTTTCCCATACGGGGACTTTTCGCTTACTCTTGACCCTTAGCCAGTAATAACTGACATAATTCAGATAATCAGCAAAAAATATAATAATCAATCTCGGTGAAACTAAAACAGAATCCCTCTTTCCCCGGCGCCTACTTGAAAAATCCTCAAAAAGTGATAGAGTAGTATATATAGTTTTAAGTGGTTAGTTTTAAGTGGTAAACAGTCAGGACGCAAGCGCTCCTCTTACAAACCGCTAACTGTTAATTTCTAACCACTAACAACTTACCACTCACCACTAACAACTCCAATCCCCATGACGCGAAAAATTTTGGTAACCAGCGCCCTGCCCTACGCCAACGGCAACATTCACATCGGGCATCTGGTCGAGTACCTGCAGACGGACATCTGGGTTCGATTCCAGAAACTTATCGGCAACAACTGTCGTTATTTCTGCGCGGACGACACGCATGGAACCGCCATCATGATTCGGGCGAAGAAAGAAGGACGTTCCGAAGAAGCGCTGATCGCCGACATGCGCGAAGCCCACCTGCGGGACTTTTCCGATTTCCTGATTCAGTTCGACAACTACGGCAGTACGAACTCGCCGCAGTCCCGCCGGTTCTGCAACGAAATCTGGACGGCTCTGCGCGCCTCCGGGCTTATCAAAGAGAAACAAATCACTCAGCTGTTTGACCCGGTTGCCAACACGTTTTTGGCAGACCGGTTCGTTCGCGGAACGTGTCCCAAGTGCGGACGTCCCAACCAGTACGGCGACAGCTGCGACTGCGGAGCCGTCTATTCCCCGACGGACCTTATCAACCCTGTCAGTACGCTTTCCGGCGCGACTCCCGTTCTCAAAGACGCCGTTCACCTGTTTGTCGAACTGGAAAAGATGCACGCCTTCCTGGAAGAATGGACGCAGTCCGGCAAGCATTTGAGAAAAGACATCGCCAACTATCTGGCGGGACATTTCCTCAAGGAACCGCTTTTCGACTGGGACATTTCCCGCCCGGCGCCGTACTTCGGGTTTGAGATTCCCGATTCTCCTGGCAACTACTGGTACGTTTGGTACGACGCCCCGATTGGATACATGGGGTCAACGCTGCAATGGTGC
This sequence comes from uncultured Planctomycetota bacterium, assembly GCA_902770245.1. Classification (GTDB taxonomy): domain Bacteria; phylum Planctomycetota; class Planctomycetia; order Pirellulales; family Thermoguttaceae; genus RUG11551. The sequence continues at coordinate 16,775 of CACXSS010000117.1, forward strand.
GAAGCCAACGGCGAATCTGTTGACGACTGGTGGCGAAACGAAAACACCGAGATTCATCACTTTATCGGCAAGGACATCACGTATTTCCATACGCTCTTCTGGCCGGCCCTGCTCAAGACCGCCGGGTTCAATCTCCCGACAAACGTTCACATTCACGGCTTCTTAACCGTCAACGGCGAAAAGATGTCGAAGTCCAAGGGAACGTTCGTTTCCGCCCGAGCGTATTTGAACCACCTTGACCCGCAGTACCTGCGATACTACTACGCCTCCAAGCTGGGCGACAACTCCGACGACCTCGACTTGAACCTGGACGAATTCGTCGCCAAGGTCAACTCCGACATGGTCGGCAACGTCGTCAACCTGGCAAGCCGAACGGCGAAGTTCGTCGAATCGACCGGGCTTTCAGAAACCTATCCCGACGACGGCGGTCTGTTTGCTCAGGCGGCAGCCGACGCCGACGCGATTGCTCAGGCGTACGAAGCAACCGATTACGCCAAGGCTCTGCGTCTGATTCTCGCCGCCGGCGACCGCGCCAATCAGTTTATTGAACACGCCGCCCCGTGGACGCTCAAAAAAGACCCCGAAAAGCAAAAAGAACTTCAGGACGTCTGCACAATCGGCTTGAACCTGTACCGTCAGATTGTCGTTTATCTCACCCCGGTTCTGCCGAAACTGTCACAGATGACCGGCGAACTGCTCAACGACCCGATCGTTTCGTGGTCGCAGGCGCAAACCCCGCTTACCGGAACGAAAGTTAACAAGTATCAGTATTTAATGACCCGCGTTGATCCTAAAAAAGTAGATGCCATGATTGAAGAAAGCAAAGTCCCAGAAACCCCGGCTGCTCCAGCAACCCCAGCCCCTGAAACCAAACCCGAACCGGCTCCAGCAGAAGCCGCTCCCGCGTCCCCGTTTGACAATTTCGTCTCCGAAGCGGCGGACGTTCCCAACCCGTACAACGATTCCGACGAATCGCTCAAAGCGGAACCGATTGAAGGCGAATGCACGATTGACGATTTTTGCAAAGTCGATATGCGCGTTGCCAGAATCTTAACGGCGGAAGCCGTCAAAGAGGCGAAGAAACTGCTCAAGCTGACCCTCAACCTGGGCGGAAACAACAACCGACAGGTGTTCGCTGGAATTAAAGCCGCGTATACCAACCCGGAAGAGCTGGTCGGACGTCTGGTCATCTGCGTTGCCAACCTCAAGCCGCGCAAGATGAAGTTCGGCATGTCCGAAGCGATGGTCGGCGCCGCTGGAACTCACGGTCCCGGCTCGGACGAAACGCAGGTCTTCCTGCTCTCGCCAGACTCTGGAGCCAAACCCGGACAGAGAGTTCACTAATTCGGAATTAGGAATTCGGAATGCGGAATTCGCAAGCGTTTATCTGTGGTAGTGTGCGGGGTAGCTCGTTCACGGATTTAACGGATTAGACTGATTTACGCCGATTGATTTTTTGTAATTCGATATTTTCTCCCTTTACTAAAGTTTTTTGGAAAGGGGAGTTTGAGGGGAAGAACCTTTTTTTTTTTTTTTTTTTTCCCCTCATAGCGTTTAATAAGAAGAATAATCCACTTGAAAAAACTTCTGTTTTTTCAAGTGGACAAAGTCCGCCGAATAATTTTTAGCCGCAAAGAACGCAAAGCTATCTTTAAAACTTTGCGAACTTCGCGTGAGTTTTTACCGGGAGCTTACGCAGCCCGGCTCGCCTATTGTCATTTCGCGCCATGTTCTTTAAGCCATTGAACCATTTTAGGATTCCCGCTTGAAGCGGCTGCATCCAAGAGACCTTTGACCTTGACGTCAGCGCCATGTTCTATCAACCACTCAGCCACTTCCAGATTATCGCTCAAAGCAGCGTCATGCAAGGCTGTCCATCCGCTATTGTCTTTTGAATTGATGTCAGCGCCTTTTTCAACCAGATATTTAATCACTTCCAGATTTCCGCTTTGAGCGGCAAAATGTAAGACCGTAGAGCCATCAGCGACTTTTGCGTTAACGTCCTGCGTTAACGTCCAGTCCCTTTTCAACCAACCACTCAACCAACTCCAGATTATCGCTTTTAACGGCATAATGTAAAACCGTTCCCGATACGCCGTCTTTTGCGTTGACGTCTGCGCCCCTTTCAACGAGAAATTTAATCAGTTCCAAATTCCCGCTTTGGGCGGCAAAATGTATGACGCCAATTGCCTTGTCGTCAGCGCCCTTTCCAATGAGGTATTTCACCATTTCCAGATTGCCTTTTTGAGCTGCAGAATGCAAAATCGTAACTCCATTTATTTGTTTTGCATTAACGTCCGCGCCTTTTTCAACCAGATATTTAATCACTTCCAGATTTCCGCTTTGAGCGGCAAAATGTAAGACCGTAGAGCCATCAGCGACTTTTGCGTTAACGTCCAAATTTCCGCTTCCAGCGGCGCCATGTAAAATCGTAAATCCGTGATCGTCTCTTGCGTTGACGGCTGCGCCTTGTTCAACCAGCCACTGTACCAATTTGAGATTACCGCTTCCAGAGGCTCCATGCATGATCGTCCATCCGTAATCGGTTTTAACGTTGACATTCAGTCCTTTTTCAACCAGCCACTGAACCAGTTCCAAATTCCCGCTTAGAGCGGCGCTATGCAAGACTGTAAACCCAAAATAATCTTTTGCGTTGACGTCCAGCCCCTGTCCAACCAGCCATTGAACCAGTTCCAAATTCCCGCTTTGAGCGGCAAAATGTAAGACTGACAAACCAAAAGCAAAAGCTTTCTCGTTTAAGTCTCCCCCCTTTTCCACGAGCAATTGAATTCGTTTTATATCTCCCAACAAAGCGGTATAATGAATAATTGTAGCAATATTCATATAAGAACGATAATTAAAATCGAATTCGCCCGTTTGGAACATCTGTTCAAAACGATCAACGCATTTTTGACCAAACTGTTCGACAGCTTTCTGTTTTAGCGAAGAAATATCAGAATTTTCCGCTCCGAAACAGACGCCTGAAATTACGACTGAAACAAGAAGCAATACGCTCAAAACAAATTTACGAATCATCGAGACGTTCTCCTTTAATATATGCTGGGCTTTACAAAATAAAAGAGGAATTAAATAATTCCTGTTATAGAATTATATCATTTATTGAGTTTTTATCAAGAGGACGGGGAACGGCTCCTCGCCGTGGGGCTAAAATTTCTGTTGCGGATTTTATCCGCGATCCAGAAAGGTTTTCGACTGCGTCGGAGGGTGTCGGCGGGGCTTGTTGAAGCGTAACTACATTCGCTTCGCTCATTCCGTTACCGCCTTCCATTTCTCTGCGTTCTTTGCGTTCTTTGCGGCTAAAAATTCTTCGGCGAGCTATCGCTCGCGATCCGAGGAGGTTTCGGCTGCGTCATTTTGATATGCGTATTTCCGTCGTTTCGGTTCGCCTTCGGCGAACTGCGTAATTCCGCTCCCGCTGGTCGCTCCATTACCGCCTTCCATTTTTTGTGTTCTTTGTGTTCTTTGTGGTTATAATTTTTCTTATGCGGCAGGGGACTGCCGCGATCCGGACTCAACCGTGTGCGTGAACGGTTCAAAGCGTAACTTCATTCGCTTCGCTCATTCCGTTACCGCCTTTCATTAACCAATCGGCGAAAATCCGTCTAATCCGTAAAATCCGTGTGCGGGCTGACCTGCTCACAACCAACGCGGAGCGCGAAGCGTAATTACTAATTACTAATCATTAATTACTAGGGCGTGTTCACACTTTTTCGGAAAAACTCTCCGACAAGTGCGAGTTGAATAAATGCAATATACGTTGTATCGAGTTTATCGTATCGGGTAAAAATACGACGAGAATATTTTAATCGTCGGAAGAAGCGTTCAACTTCGTTTCGACGGCGATAAAGCGTTTTATCATATTCCCATTGGTTTTTACGATTGGTTTTAGGAGGAACGACCGGAATCATTCCTTTATCCAAAACCGCCTGGCGCGTTTGTGCGCCTTCATAGGCTTTATCCATTAAAACATAGGAATTTTCATACTCCTGATCCAAATGTTCGATTAGCAATCGACCCTGCGGACCATCATGGAGGTTTCCTCGTGAAAGATGAAATGCGATCAAAGCCTTTTCATTTGCCACGATTGCATGAATTTTGGTATTTGTCCCGCCACGGGTTTTACCTATGCTTTGTGGACCACTTTTTTTTGACAACCGGTTCCATCAGGATGTACTTTTACGCAAGTGCTATCCAACGATAAAACCTTTTTGTCAATGGTAATATTAAATTCCTCATGCAAAGCGTTAAATACTTTGTCAATAACGCCTTTTTGTACCCATCGGTTAAAACGCATATAAACAGTGTGCCAAGGACCATATTGCTTTGGCAAAGCACGCCATTTACAGCCGTTTTCGACAATGTATAATAAGGCGTTAATGATAACCAAACTAGGAATTTTAACATTTCCTCTCTGCTTTGGAAGCAGAGGAGCGATTTTTTCAAATTGTTTTTTGTTAAGTTGCATAATATATTTATATCGTCAACTTAACATGAATACTTGATTTTGCGTGAACACGCCCTAATTATTTGCAGAATCCCGAGCGGACGAAGTCGACGTGGTCGCAGGAGTTGCCGTCGCCGGCGTCTGTTACTTCTAACCGAATCTGTTTGACGCGAGAGTCAATCTGAACGTCGAAGTTCCACGAATCCAAACCGGTTTTCTCGCTCAACAGCGGCGACTGGGCGACGCAAACTTCCGGCTCGCCCATCTCGCAGACGTTCGTCCAAATCTTAATTACAACGGAACGGCGTTCGTCCGTTCGCTGAGAGTCGCTCAGCCCGGCGGTTGCAACAAAGCGGCGTTTGTCGGCGGGAACGTTATAGACGACGTTGGCGTTGGCGTGAAGCCCGACGCCTTTGTCGTACGATTTCCCGTCCAGCTTAAACGGCTTGCCTTCGATGTCGCGGTTGGGGTGGAAAGTTCCCCAGCCAACTCGCAGGCTCAAGGGCTTCATGTCAGCGATATTCAGTTCCGGTTCCGGACCAGCTGGCGGAACGACAATCTTTTCCGGCATGACGGCTGTTGTCGAAACGGAATCCGAGTAGTTCTCTCCCCAGCCCTTGGCGGCAAGAGAATATTCAATTCTATCGCCCACTTTAACGTCACGGTCAAAAAAGCTGGAACCGCTAACAGACAGCGTTTGAGCGTCTTGACCGTTGACCGTCTTTTTCAGAACGTATCCGAACGGGGACTGACCTGTCCACGTCAGCGCAACCCCGGTGAAATCGGCGCTGGCTTTGAAATCTGCCGGCGTTTCCGGTTTAGTCAGCTGAACTGGGTCGCTTTCAAACTGAATCGACCACGATACTTTCCCGGACTTGTCGGGAAGAACGCGAACGCGAACCGTCGGACCGTTTTGCTCTATCGTTGCGGGCGTTTCTACGCCGTCGAAAGACGCCTTAACCGCCTTGAAATTCTCTGCAACAATTCTCAACTCGTACGGGTCGTTTGCGACAACCGTACTCTTACCGGACAGCGTGTTGGTTTGAGCGTCCCACGTTTCGTTCTCAACTTCAAACAGCGGGCTGCAAACGTGACGCGACGTTGAAACCAGAACCGGAACCCCGGTCATCTTTCGCAAGCTCAGCGCCCGGCACGACGCGGCGGGAACGCTGCTGACAAACGACGTCTTAAACGGAGCGACAAACGAATCGTTCCAGAAATCAAATCCGGCGTACGTCGCCGTCGGGTCAAGATCAAGACGTTCCAGCGGTCGGTCAATCTGCAACGCAGTTCTCTCTTCCCAATTGTACAGAGCCAGAATCGCGTAGTCGTCTTTGCTCAAGCGCCAGAAGTTGGCGAGCTGAGAACTGAACAGGTCAACCGGTCGAACGTTCGTGCATTTGTGCGGCGCCATCGTTCTGCGAAGCAGGTCAACGCGCGGTTCAGACAGAGCCGGCAGCCAGTCGCTGAACAGGTACAGCGCGCCGCTGACCGACGCCCAGGTTGTAATCAGCTGCGATTGGTTGATCGGGACGTTGTCACGGACGTAAACCGGGTCGGGGTCATTATACCAGACGCGCGCGTTGTAGAAGTACCGAGCGGAACCGCGAATCGGACCCGTGCAGATTCCATGCCAGGAGGCGCCGTTGTCCGGACCGATTCGAATCGCGTCAACCAAACCGTAGGACGCGCCCATGGATCGCATGTTTTGAGCAACGCAGCATCCCAAAATAAAAGCGTTGTCGGTCGAATCCTTGTAAAGTTTCAGAGCCTTGCGGTACGTTGCCACCTGCGGCACGGACATATCCATAAACGTCTGGTCGCCCAGGTCGTCAGGCTCGTAACCGTCGTTGACGTAATTCTGCATGCAGCCCATCGCCGTCCATAAGCCGTCCAGCTTGAAGTATCGATAACCCCAGTCGGCGCTCGCCTGACGGAGTTCGTTTTCAACATACTCACAAACCTCCGGGTTGGTAAAGTCAAAGCACGTTCCGCCCCAGAAGGTGTCATAGGGCTTTCCTTTTTGAGCCGTCTGACCGTATCGATGAGTATTCTTCTGTCCCGGCGCGGGATAGTCAACCGCGGATTTGACGAAGAAGCTCTGCTTGTCCGCATAATACGGATCGTTCCAGTTTCCGCTCGACGCCATCATCCACACGCCAGCGGTTGCGCCTTTTGACTTGATGTATTCCGCCGTCGGCTTCATTCCCGAAGGATACGGACCGTTAGGATTGTGAGCTGTGAAATTCTTGTTCGGACCGTTTCTGGAAGAGCCAGACTGCCAACGGTCGTCAATCTGAAACAGATTAAACCCAAACGGAACCAGCTTTTCCGCGGCAGCGTCCATGAACTCGCGCGTTCCCTTTTCGTTACCCGCTCCGCCGTACACGTTTGAATACCATGTACAATATCCGCTCGGCTGCGGCAGCAGATGAATCGAATACTGTTTGGCAACCTGATCGGCGTACGCCTCCAAACCGAATCGGCAATCGTCAAACGCGCCGACAACCAGGATTTCCCCCTGATAGTCTTCCGCCTTGGCGTCAGCGGGAATCTCCCATCGACCGTACTGCGATTCCGCTTTGATGACAAGCTGACCGCTTTCGTTGAGCCGCGTAAAGACAACGCCGGACGCTTTGTCAGTCGTCAGCCAGGCGGCGACCACGCCTTTATTCGTCTGAGGGTTTGCCGCGGCAAGGAACATGTACGATCCGGGATTGTCGTTAACGGTCGTCAGCCCGGCAGTTCCCAAAACCTTGGACGACTCGTCCGCCCACGACAGAGAAACCGTAATATTCGGGATGAAAAGCGACTTGACGGTTCTGGCTTCGCCCAACTTGGGAGAAACGCGCAGGGCGACAAACGGACCGTCGATTGTTACAATTTCCAGAACGTCCCCGGACTCCGTTTGAGCCGGCAGCGACGCGAACGGTTCCGCGTCCTGACTGCGATAAAGGGAAATAACGCCGTTCTCTGTAACGGCTTTAACTCCGCCGTCTGTTACATCAGCCTGAACAGCGCTGACAAACAGCGTCAACGCCGCCAAAGCGGCAAATAAAAATGATCTAAACATGATAAATACAAAACTATTGAATAAATAACGGGAATACAAATCGGAAACGTCGATTCGTCAACGTCTCGTCAGACGCATTTTCTTTTGACGTCCGATAGATATATGATAAATCAAAAGCTAATCCCATGCAAGAGGGGAGGAAAAAGAAAAATGGGATGTAGAATCATCTTCGTGTTCTTTACTTTTTTTATCGCAAACCACCCTCCCCCCTATTCAAAAAAATACAACTATATATTATAATTATTAGTAGTATTAACTTTGGCAATCTGTTTTACTTCGTCGAGCTATGAAAAACCACAAATACATTTTGAATTCGTTCCTGATTATTTCGACAATTCTTTCAGGCGTCTGTTACGGATTGTCAACAATAGATTTTGACCCTCGCATTCTAGCCATTCCAGAAAAAACTATCAAAACGTTTGGCGTAGAAAGCGTTTACTATTTTGAACAGATGTTCCAAACAGGACAATTCGACTTTAATTATCGTTCTGATAATAATAAAGGTTCTATTCTCCACTATGCCGCGCAAACGGGAAATCTGAACCGGGTTAAACTGCTAATCGAAAAGGGCGCAGACGTTAACGCTAAAGACCTCTCTGAAAAAACGGCGTTGCATTATGCCTCCGAAAAAGGAAATCTGGAATTGGTTCAATGGCTCGTTGAACAAGGCGCTGACGTCAAAGCAAAAGACGGTTATGGATTTTCAATCTTGCATTTTGCCGCTTTAAGCGGGAATTTGAAGCTCGTTCAATGGCTTGTTGAACAGGGATTAGATATAAACGCTGAAAGCCATAGCCATCTTACAGTCTTGCACTTTGCCGCCTATAGAGGGAATCTCGAAATTGTTCAGTGGCTTGTTAAACAGGGCGCGGACATAAACGCTAAGGGCTATTTGGGAAAAACCGTTTTGCATTTTGCAGCCAGAACTGGAAATCTGGAACTGGTTCAATGGCTTGTGGAACAGGGATTAGACATAAACGCTAAAGACCGTTCTGAAGAATCCGTTTTGCATTACGCCGCCTTAAGCGGAAATCTGAAGTTGGTTCAATGGCTCGTAAAACAAGGCGCTGACGTCAAAGTAAAAGACGAATTTGGGGATTCCATTTTGCATGATGCCGCCATAAGCGGAAATCTGAAACTGGTTCAATGGCTTGTTGAGCAAGGTATTGACGTCAATACAAAAAATAACAAGAAATTACCGCCTTTGAATTGCGCTCTTAGCAGCGGGAACATTGAAATAGCTCAGTGGCTGGTTGAACATGGCACAAACATTAAACTGATCGATTTGTTTGACGTTGTCAAAACCGGGAATGCAGGATTGATTCAGCTTTTCATTGAACGCGGAGCTGACGTCAACGAAGAAAACGATTATGGAACGTCCATTTTACATTATATCGCCAAAAGCGGGGATTTGAAGCTCGTTCAATGGCTCGCAGCACGGGGAGCAAACGTTAAAGCAAAAAATAATTATAAAGAGACGGTTCTGCATTACGCCGCCGAAAGCGGGAATCTGGAACTGGTTCAATGGCTTGTCAAACAGGGCGCGGACGTTAAAGCAAAAGACAAATACGATAGCTCTGTCTTACATTCTGCCGTCATAAGCGAGAATCTGGAACTGGTTCAATGGCTCGTCAAACAGGGTTTGGACGTCAATGCAACAGACGATTCAGGCAATTCTGTTTTGCATCTTGCCGCCATAAGGGACAATCTCGAAATCGTTGAGTACCTCGTCAAACAAGGCGCTGACGTAAACGCGCAAGAGGGATTTAATGATTCCGTCTTGAGCGTTGCGGCACAAATCGACAATTCAGGACTCATAGAATGGCTGATTGAACATGGCGCGCAGATTAACGTTACTGACCATGACAGTAAAACCGTATTGCATTACGCCGCCGGACGCGGGGATTTGGAACAGGTTCAATGGTTGGTTGAACGCGACGCTCAAATCGAGTTAAAAGACAAATATGGAAAAACGGCTCTGCATTACGCCGCCGGACGCGGGAATTTGGAACTGGTTCAATGGTTAGTTAAACAGGGCGCCGACGTCAACGCTAAAGACAAAAAGGGGACGCTCGCCTT
>CACXSS010000118.1 GCA_902770245.1 uncultured Planctomycetota bacterium
TCTTGGATGGTGGAACATTTGTCGTTGGCGAAACGTCTGCGTCCAAAGAAATTTCGATTGGCGCGCTGACTCTTGACGGTGGAAGAATCTGTTTCGATTTTAATGACAGTTCCGCAAACTTTGACGCTGACTGGTTGAAGGTTTCTTCTGCCACACTGACTTCCGGAAGTATTGACCTGACGTTCAACGGCAGCAGCGCTGAAGACTGGTGGAGTGTTATTAACAGTTACAGCAACGGGTTCTCCCTGATTGACGGTACTATTACGAATTTTGAGCAATTCAACCCCGAAAACGTTATAGTTACTGTAAACGGTACGCCGTCCAGTTCCTGGACGCTTGAAGCTCGAGAGAATGAACTTTTGCTATTTACAAATGAAGACGATCCGGGACCCGGTCCACAACCAGTAAACGTCTGGTATGACGCCAATACGTCCGATATTACTCTTCAGAACTGGACAATTGACGGAACAAATAAAGTCGGCTCCAAGTTTACCGATGGCGGCAACTCCGCAACGTTTGCAGGCGGAGTTACTTTGACCGGCGACGGCGAATTTCAAGTTGGAACCGACAAAAAACTGACGCTCTCGGAAGAAGTTACCGGCGATGGCGCCTTGACAAAGACGGGCGAAGGAACTCTGACGCTTTCTCTGGCTCCCGGATATACGGGTTCGACCGCGGTTGAAACGGGAACGCTGGTTCTTTCCGCTGGCGGTACGCTCAATAATCTTTCCGGCGCAGGAACGGTTGACAACAGCGGCAAGGCGCTAACGCTCAGCAATACGTCTAATTCGGAATTCTCCGGCGTAATCAGAGGCGCAGGCGCACTTACAAAAACCGGTTCTGGAACGCTGGAATTATCCGGCGATAACACGTACACTGGCGCGACGACCGTTTCAGCCGGCGAGCTTGTTTTCTCCGGCAACGTTCTTCCGGTATCCGCTATGACGGCAACCGGTGGGGCGCTGGTTTTTGGAACGGAAGGAGAAACCATTACCATCAAACGAAATTCTTCTGTTAACGCCAACGGCGGGGCTGTTCGTGTAGACGGCAATCTGGTGTTTGAAGCTCCCGGTTCCGGATTTGTCGCTTGCGACGGTTCCTGGACTGGTTCCGGCTCCATGACGCTCGACGGCGGATACATTCGCGTTGGAACAAACTTTAACACCACAACGGGAATCAATTTCAACGGCGGTTCAATATTAAACAACAACAATGACGGCATTTTGACGTCCGATTTAACAATTGCCAAAGACGGCTCGACCATGCAGGCGGGCTGGAGCAAGTCTTTGACCTTTACCGGCGCATTAAAAGGCAACGCGTCGTTGACCGTTGGCAGCGACTCCGGCTGGCTTATATTTTCCGGCAATGGGAGCGCTTACCAAGGGTCGTTGCTTGTCAAAGGTCAAATGCGAGTTGGCGTCGCTAATACAGACTCGTCAGACGTCTCTCAGTATATCGGCGGCAAGGTAATTAACCTCAACGGCGGAACTATTCAGAACAACAACAATAACATCACATTCACAAACGATTTGAACGTCATGACCGAAACCGGGTTTAAATCCGGTTGGAGCAAAAGCATCACCCTTACCGGAAATGTAACAGGCTCTGCCAAACTGAAGCTGGTTTCCGATTCCGGCTGGCTGATTCTTAAAACCCACTCTGACGGCGATGCGTTTACCGGCCCCTTCCAAACCGGTTGGGCAAGCACGTCGTCCAGAGGTCAAACGCGTCTGGCGGCTCAACAGCCCTTGGGCGCCAACGCCGGCATTCTGTATAACTACGGCTATCTCGACATGAACGGATACAGCCAGATATTCAAAGGCATTGTCGACGACGGCTCAAACAATAAATTGGGCAGAGTTTACAATACCACAGGTACTAAATCGACGCTGACGCTGGATATTACCTCTCAAAATCTGACGTACGCTGGAACCTTCGAAAGTAACGTTGAACTGATTGTCAACGCTTCCGGCGCGGGAACTCAAACGTTTACCAACGGCGGCAGCTCGTTTACCGGAAACGCCACAATTAACGGCGGAAAAATCAGAATGACAGGCAAGGGTTCCAGCAACAATTCTCCGATTGGAAAAGTTTCGAACACGCGCTACGTTTACGTCAACGATGGCGGGGAACTGGTATTCGCCAATCAGGACGTTTTAGCTAACGCTCACAATTACGCCCCGATTAACTTTGTCGTTGACGGAGGCAAGATTTCCAACGAGGGCGCGAACTACAATTTCCTTCAGAATCCTACGTTCAAAAACGGCGGTCAGCTGTACGTCTCTGACGGGAATGCAACGTGGAAAGCGTTCAAATTGTTAAACGTTACCGTCGCCCGAAATGACGACAATACTGCCGGCGCTTCCGTTCTTTTCAGCGCAGATTCCAGCAAGCCTGATGCCACGATTGCTTTTGGAGATATCAGCGATGTAATAAAAGCGGGCAACTCGGTTTCGACGGTTAACGTCGCAGAAATTACCAGCGCAAACGCGGCTGTCAACGATAACGTTTCCGATCTTGTTATTTCAGCCGTAATTGCCGATCCGGTTTACCAAACCACTGACGCTCTTAAACATTCAACACAAATTATTAAGACTGGCGCTGGAACGATGGAATTAACCGCCGCCAACACCATTACCGGCAAGACGACAATTTCCGAAGGCGCTATCAAGCTGTCCGGCGCCGGTACGCTGGGCTCGGGCGCAGTTGAAAACAACGGGACATTGGAATTTGCTCACGATTCAACGCAAACGTTTAGCAACGCTATTTCCGGAACTGGCGATGTTGTTAAATCCGGTTCTGGTACGCTGACTATTTCCAATAATAATTATTCGTATACTGGCGAAACTACGGTTTCCGGCGGAACTCTCCTTGTAACGTCAGCCGGAAGTCTGTCAACGTCCAAAGTTACTGTTGCCTCGACATCGGGAGCTATTTTCCAGACGGGCGCGGATCTCAACGGCATTGACGTTGAACTCGGTCAAGGCGGAACTTTTGTAATTGGAGAATCGTCTGCGTCCAAAGAAATTACGATTGGCGCGCTTACTCTTAGTGGCGGAACTGTCAATTTCGATTTTAACGACGTCGCTTCTCAAAGCGCCGACTGGCTTCACGTTTCTTCTGCCCGCATGAATTCCGGGATTATTAATTTGACGTTCAATACCAGCAGCGAAGACGATTGGTGGAACGTCATTGATGGTTATGAAGACGGTTTTCCAATTATTAGCGGTACAATAGTTGATTATCAAAACTTCAATCCTAACAACGTCAGAGTTGCTGTCAACGGAACGGTGTCAAGCGATTGGAAGCTTACTGCTGCGAATGACGCGATTCTGCTTATGACGTCCAACGACGAGCCAGTACCAAGCGAACCCTGGTATTTTGCCAATACGTCTGATATTTCCCTTCAAAATTGGACAATTGACGGAACGGATAAATTAGGCGTCAAGTTTACCGAAGGCGGCGACGCTGCGACGTTTGCAGGCGGCGTTGCATTGAACGCCAACGGAGTATTTGAAATTGAAACAGGGCATAATCTGACCGTCTCCGGCGTCATTTCCGGCAATGGAGGTTTGGAAAAAACCGGAGCTGGTACGCTGACCCTTTCCGGCGACAATACGTATACCGGCGAAACGAAGGTTTCAGCAGGAACGCTCAATCTGACAAAAGTCGGGAAAAAGGGAACCCTGGCAACCGGAAGCGTACTTACCGTTGACGGCGCAACGTCTGTTGTAACAGGTCATGGAGACATTTTTGGCTATGGCGACGAAACCCTTGGTACAATCAATTTAACCAACGGCGGAACGCTGCATAACGACGCGTCAAACGCTCACATTACCGTTGGAGCCGTTATCAATATGAACAACGGCGTCATTTCGTCAGAAAGCGGAAATGGCAGCGCTACGTTTGGAAATTACGTTTTCGATAACGCTATCAATGTCTTGGGCGGAACGGACAACGCAATTTCAGCAAACAGAATTACTCTCCGTTACTATACCAGCACGCCTGGCGAAGCGGGTGGAAAATTTACCGTTGCCGACGGAGCCAAACTGACGATTTCATCTCGAATTGACGACCCGGACGGGTATTTTGTACCTCTGGTTAAACAGGGCGCTGGAACGCTCGTTCTTTCTGGAGACTGCTATTATACGACTGGAACGTTTGTCAATGGCGGAACGCTGCAATTAACCAAAACAGGACAAAAAGGAACGCTGGCAACAGGCAGTACGGTTACCGTTGACGGCGCAACGTCCGTCCTGGCTGGGCACGGCGATATTTTAGGGTATTCCAGCTCCTCCGTTGGAACGGTCAACCTTCAAAACGGCGGAATGTTTTATAACGACTCTACAAACGCTCACGTTACCGTTGGAGCGGCTATCAATATGAACAACGGCGTCATTTCGTCAGAAAACGGCAATGGCAGCGGGGAATTTGGCAATTTCGTCTTCGATAACGCTATCAACGTTACAGGCGGGACGGATAACGCGATTACAGCTAACAGAATTACCCTGCGACAGTATGACGGCACGTCAGCAGAAGAAGTCGGTGGAAAGATTACCGTCGCGGAAGGGGCTAAACTGACGATTTCCTCTCAAATTATGGCTCATAACAGTGCGAAAGTTGTCCCGTTGGTTAAACTCGGCGCTGGCGAACTGGTTCTTTCCGGCGACAGTACGTTTACAACTGGAACGTTTGTCAACGAAGGAACGCTTCGGTTAACGAAAGTTGGCAAGAAGGGAACCCTGGCAGTGGGAAGCGCGATTACCGTTGACGGCGCGACGTCCGTCCTGACGGGTCATGGAGACATCTTCGGCTACGCCGACGAAACCGTTGGAACCATCAATCTGACCAACGGCGGCAAACTGCATAACGACGCGACAAACGCTCACGTTACCATTGGCGCGGCTGTCAATATGAACAACGGCGTGATTTCCGCTGAAAACGGCTCTGGCGACAATCGATTTGGCAACTACGTTTTCGATAACGCTATCAACGTTCAGGGTGGAACGGACAACGAAATCAACGCCAACAAGATTTCGCTGCGTATGTACCCCAACACGCCCGGAAATGCCGGCGGGCAGATAACTGTTGCCCAAGACGCTCAATTGAAGATTTCGTCTCAAATTATCGATCCTGACAGCAATCTTGTTCCTCTGGTTAAACAGGGCGCAGGAACGCTGACCCTTTCCGGCGACAACACGTATACAAAGGGAGCCAACGTCAACGAAGGAACTTTGCAGCTTACCGGCGACGCGGTCAAAGCGAACAGTTCTATTACAATTGCCGACAACGCCACTTTGGAATACAACGTTGCTTCCGGCGAAAAATCGCTGGACTTCACAACCAGCAATACAACCGTTTCCGGCAGCGGGAACGTTCTCAAGTCTGGAACCGGCAAGCTCAAGATTAAAGCGGACAGAACGCAGTTCAGCGCAGATAAATTCGCGGTTTCCGCTGGCGAACTGGATTTCAAAGGACAGTACAACGGCGATCTGGAAGTTCAGCGCGGCGCGACGCTTTCGCCCGGCAATTCCGTTGGCGATTTAACCGTCTACGGCGACGTTACCATTGACGCCGGCGCAACTGGCTTGTTTGAATTCAGCGCTTACAACGAAAATCAATTCGATACGCTTACCATTGCAAACGCAGACGACGTGTTTTCAGTAGATGCGAATTCGATTATCAAGCTGTACTTTGAGGGCGCCGACGCTGACCTCTGGGCGGCGGAAGGCGCTCAATACAAGCTCGTATCCGACGAAGGTTTTGCAGCTGGTACAATCGACATGAGCGATTTGCTGGGCAACTATAATACCCTGTTCGGCTTGGAAGGCAGAACTGACGGTCTGTACCTGATCGGCTTGGGAGCAGGACCCATCCCGCCGGGACCGGAACCCGGCTCTGGCGTTCCGGAACCGTCAACTTGGATGCTATTGGCGCTTGGGGTTGTCGTATTATTTCTGCGTAAAAGAGTTAGGAGTTAGGAGTGAGGAGTGAGGAGTTGGCGCAAGCGCTCCTCGTTGGTTATGCACGGGTTAGTCCGGACGCGGATTTTACGGATTAGACGGATTCGCGCCGATTGGTTAATTGCGTTTCAGTATTAATGTTTTTAAGCCGCAAAGAACGCAAAGATCGCAAAGAAATTTTTAAAACTTCTCGAACATCCTCCGCGGCTCCGCATCTCCGCGTGAGATTTTGTTGTGCGGCAGAGGACTGCCGCGAGCCGGCTCACCCGTGTGCGTGTGCGGGACAAATGTTTTGTTCGCCTGTCGGCGAATGCGTAATTCCGCTCCCGATGGTCGCTCCATTACCGCCTTTCATTTTTCGCCTTCGGCGAATGCGGGCGGGACGCCCGCGAACCGGACTCATCCGAGTGCAAGCGAAGCGCAACTCCTCACTCCTCACTCCTCACTCCTCACTCGCATCCAATACGGGTTTCTCATTCCCCTTATTTCCACAGCAGTTCTTTCCAGTTGGGATTGAGGACTTCCAGCAGTTTTTTGAATCGGGCGTATTTTTTCGCGTAGACGTCTGCTTTGGAGGCGTCCGGCTGATTGACGCTGGAGAACTTGACGAACGTTTTACAGGCGGACTGGCAGTCTGGGAACGCGCCAACGGCAACCGCGGCGGCGATAGCGGCGCCCAGCGCCCCCAGTTCCGCTCCGTCTGGAACGCGTACCGGCGTTTGGAACACGTCGGCGAACATCTGCCGCCAAATCGGACTTTTCGCTGCGCCGCCCGCCAGGAGAATTTCGCCCGGCTTGGTTCGGAACTTGAGCAGGCGTTCAATGTGCCAATAATGGGCGAAAACGATTCCCTCGCAAATGGCGCGCATGACGTCGCCGCGATTTTGCCAGGCGTCCAAGCCGAACAGAACCCCTTTGCCGTCCGGGTTGGCTGGGCAGACGTACAGATACGGCAGGAAGATCGCGCCGCTGGTTTCCGGTTCCGTTGCCGCCAGTTCCTCGTTGAGAACGTCATAGATGGTCTTGCCGCTGTTTGTTACAGCCAGAAGCTCTTTATCCCCCTTGAAGAACGTGGAAAGCGTCCATTCCAGGTTGCTTGTTGACGTCGCGCTTCCTTCCAGCATGAGATAATATCCGGGAATGGAATAGAGCGTTGTCATGAAGATGTCTTTGCTGACAACCGGGGCGGGGGCGATGTACTGATTGTTACCCCACGTCCCGGAAATGAGGCACAGCGACGTCGGATCGGTCATGCCGACGCCCAGCCCGACGGCGTCGATATCGAACATCCCGCCGGCAACCGGCGTTCCGACAGCCAGCCCCGTTTCCTGAGCGGCGGCAGGCGTAACGCGCCCGCAAATCTGAGTCGTTTGCGCCAGCGGCGGCAGCAAGCGCCGATATTTCTCCACGCCCCACGCCTGTAACAGGTCGTCGTCCCATTGAGCGGTTTGATTGTTGAGCAAGCTGGTCGCCGAAGCGTCCGTGAGTTCCATGTACGGTTCGCCTGTGAGTTTGAATCGGACGAAGTCTTTGACCATAAACATCCATTTTGCCTGCTGAAGCGTTTCCGGACGGTTGTCTTCAAACCAGCGGAGCAGGGCGTTGGGCTGAGCCGCCCAGGTGCGCTGCGTCGTTTTGTCCATAAGAGCGTCGACCACGCCGGAGCGCTCCCATTGGTCAACGTACTCGCGGGCGCGAATATCCGTCGAACGAATTCCGACCAGAGCTGCGCCGTTGCCGTCTACCAGATACATCCCGTTCCCGTGCCCGGCGCAGGCAACGCAGGCGATTTCCGACGGGTTAATTTTAGATTGTTCTATTACGGAACGCATAGCTTTGACGTTGCTGTTCCAAAGCTGATTCCCGTCGACTTCTTCCATGCCCGGCTGCGGGTGAAGAAGCTCGACTTTTTCTGAACAGACTGAAATGAGCGTTCCGGTTTCGTCAAACAGAGCGGCTTTGGTCATCGACCCGCCGTTGTCAATTCCGAGGTAATACATGGGGATAAATAGTTGCGAGTTGCGAGTTGCGAGTTGTGAGGCAGACTTTGCGTCCTAACCACTTAAAACTTACCACTCTAATTTAAATGTATTCAGTTACCGAACGACTTTTACTAGTATATATGATTGTCTGTCATTATTCAAGAGTTTGGATTGAATTTTTGAAATCCGAACGGAAAAAATTCTTTTTTTTGAGATTTTAATCTGAAAAACTCTTGAAATTAATCTTCAATATCGGTATACTATATTGATAATAACAGTTTTAACGAGTGGATGTTAAAACGCAGAAAACAGGTATTCGACTTTGATTAATACTTTTATAAGGAGAATTTAAAATGGGAAAAATCAATCGTCGTTCCGCTATGTTGGCAGCGGGCGCTGCTTTGGCTGGGGCTGTTGTTGGAACCGCAACGGAATCGGAAGCCGCTGGCGGTCTGTTGGGACGCTTTCGTTTCGGACAAAGATCAAATCAGCAAGCAAATCAAACTCCGCCCGAAAGCGGTCAGCCGACCCCTGCGGCTCTTCGGTTCAACAACGAGGACTTCTACACTGACGGCAAGTTCAACGAAGATAAAGCCAAGGACGCTATTATCGCTCTGTGCCAATATTTCAAGTACCCGGTTTTCCCGGATCTGAAAGAACGCCTGTGGGTTTCTGACTACGGAACGGGCAAGTTCACCGAACTGGGCCTGGCGTGCATCGGAATCGTCAATCACGACAAAGACAAACTCGGTCAGACGTTTATGATGCAAGACCTCTTTCTGCTGCCGGGTCAGATGCTGCCGGAACACTGGCACATCAAGGGGTCTGGAATCGCCGTTAAAAACGAAGGCTGGTTTATCCGTTACGGTAAATCGTTTATCGTTGGCATTGGCGAAGACAACCTCCCGCCGGAAATCAAGATTCCGGAATGTCACATGGGCGGCACGGTCGAAGTCAAACACGGTAAATGGGTCAACGCCGGCGAATACGTTCAGCTGGCGAAAATCGAAACGAAGCACTGGCAAATGGCTGGACCGGAAGGTTGCATTCTGACAGAAGTTGCCAACCTCCACACCAACAGCGCCGTTCGTCACAACGACCCCGGCATTAACGATCATTTCCTGAACAACTAATTTTTGGGGGAATCAAAAGGGGACTGGAACCGGTGCGTTTCAGTTCCTTTTTTGTTGGAAAACAGAACCGTTTTTCGTATAAAGTTTTTAAGGTTAAGGAGTAAAAAATGAAGTTTCAAAAAATAGCTTTGCTGTTGATTTTAGGCGTTTGCGCCGTTTCCGGGTTAGCTTTTGCGGCGGAATCCTGCTCAGACGCGCCCGCTTTGAAAACGCCGTACATGATTGATCTGGGCGACAAGTACGTTACGCCAGACGGCATGGCGTATAATCCGGTTGACAACAATATTTATCTGGTTATCCCCGCTGCGGTAGAAGAAGGCAACGCGCCGCTGCTGGTTATCAAGCCGGATGATGCGGTCGAAGAAGTTTTCCGCATTCCCGCCAACCCGGACACCAAACACGCCGGCGTACTGGGAATCGCGTTTGGTCAGGACGGAAACCTGTACGTCGCGGACTCACAGGAAATCAGCGGGCACGTCAATCACAACGGACGTCTGCTTCGCGTCGTTTTTGAAGACGGCAAACCCGTTCGCTGTGAAGTCCTGGCGACCAATTTCGTCGCGCCCAACGGTTTGACGGTCGCCAACGGAAAAGTTTATTTTTGTGAAACTCGCGTTACAGAAGATACGCCTTGCCCGCTGACGTCCGGTTTGTTCTGCTTTGATCTGAAAGAGCTTGACCCGGCGAATCCGTATCGCGCCAAGACGTACGTGAGTGAAACGGACTGCGACCCGCATTTCATTTTCCAGTTTAAGACCAACGACCCGGACTGGCGAGTTGGCGCCAACGGCTGCAGTTCTTCCGTTGACGGCAAAGTTTACGTCGCCAATTTTGGAGACAAACAGATTTACGAGCTGACCTTTGGCGCCGACGGATCGAAAGTAACAAAAGTTCGCAGCGTCATTCCGTGCCCCAACGAACGCAAAAAGCTGATGTCAATCGACGGCATTCGAGTTGACAGTACGCATGGCTGCATTTACTTTGCAGATTTCGCCGGCAACGCCGTTCATAAAGTT
>CACXSS010000119.1:0-4059 GCA_902770245.1 uncultured Planctomycetota bacterium
ATATCTTTTTGCCGTATTTTCGGTTTTAATCAGCAATTCATAGGACTTGATATTCATATAAGTATTATACATCAGTCCAGAATTGGGTCAATTACCAATTATATTTGCCGTCTGAGTCCGGGGTAAGTTCCGTTCGGACGCCTCGTTGCCAGGAGACTGCCCGGTATCCGTCTGGCAGTTTGAAATCGACATACGCTCTTTGGACGTATTCCAAATCCGTCATGTTGACGACCGTAAACGCGTAACCGTCTTCCTTCTCGAAGCACCCGACCAACAGCGGGACATAATACTTGCCTTTGATTTCTTTCAGTCCTTTGAAGTCCGTAACAGGATTGGACATCCGCAGATAGGGAAAATCTAATGGTAATGGGTCAACCGTAAACGCGCCCAGGTTTTTGTATTGGACAAAGGCGTCAGAAATCAATTGAATTTCCTTGAACACGGTCGCGGCGTCGTACCAGGCGTTGGTTCGTTTCCCGTCCACGGTTAATAGCGACGGGAACTCCGGCTTGTATCCGACGTATGTCCAGCACAGCAGCCCCTTGCAGCCAAACGACAGCAGCGAGTATGCCTGCCATCGGAACTCGGCTTCCGTCGGCGTGCGTTTGGACGGCGTCCAGGCAAACGTTTGCAGACAGCACCAGAATTCCTTGTTATGCTCCCGGGCGGATCGGGCGATGATGTTAATCGACTCTATATACTCTGAATACGTTACACGCTTTCCGTTACGCCAATTGAGCGGGTAAATATCCGTACAGATATAATTGACGTTGAACTTCTCGCAGAAGGAATCGCAGTACTTTTTGAACAAGTCCGGGTCGGAATCGTAGTACTCGATAGCCGCCGCGCCGGCTCCGTATTTAAGCTGAGCCGCGTTGGCGTACATGGGCAGCAGATTTATATACGGAACCTTGCCGGTCTGTTCGACGTATTTGTTACAAATCGCCGCCAGACGGTCGTAATCGTCCGTTCCCGGCTCGTCTGTTACGTACGTTCCGGCAAAGCAGGGACGATCAAAATACTCCGCCGTCTGCCAGACGGGGTTTGTATACGCGCCGTCGCCCAAAATCAGTTCGACCCCGTACTTGTCGCAATCGTCAAGCAAGCGCCGGATTTTCGCATCGTTCCCGCCAACGGAATGAGCGATCATCCAGTCAAATCCGCCCGCGTTGTACCTTGCGATAAAACCCTTGTCAAATACCGCGTCCGTTAAATTGACCCACGCCCCGATTTTGATTCTGTCCCGAGTAATGTATTCATTTGTAAACGAAGTTTCGTACAACGTTCCAAAGTATCTTTCAATCGCGCTTGTAATATAGATAGCGGCGCTCATTCGATTTTCAGGAGGCTCCGAGGAGTCCAGTTCAATGCCATGTTCTTTTAACGTGTTACAAATTTGAGTCCATTGTTCCTTCGAAACGCTTCCCTCTGGATCAAACTCCGACGGCTTGTCCGGATTCGGCGGCGTCATCAAACCGCGAGCCAAAACGAAACGAATTGCACACGGATCTGTAACGTAGAGGTCGAAATTAAAAGGATCATCGGAATCTACATCTTCTGGAACGTCCGTAAACTTGCATTCCCGACGTTCAATCGTATACTTCCCCGGTTTTCGGGCGACAAACCACGTAAAGCCCCAGCTGTTGGTTTGACATACGGGAACAACGACCGGCTTTCCACCGTCTTTGGGAGTAAAGACGACAACCAGTTCTTCAGGAAATTTGGTTTCCGGAATCGTAAAAGTCCCCGGTTCCGGGAGCATGAATTCAGCTTTATTATACCCGTCCGACAGACAGCCGCCGGGAACGAAGACTTTCTGCAGCGGCGCGTAAAAGACGGAATCCTCGGAATAGTCCGGGGCGTCGACGGCGGCGCTCAAAAACGCCTCCGCCGCCTCTTTGGTCGGGAAGAATCCCATTCGCGACAGCTGCAGCACGTCGCCGGGGGTCGACGGGTTGGTCGGGTCGAACCGCGCGCCGGTTATCTTCCCCGTCCACTGTTTATGGGAATACGTCCGCATATCGACAACGCAGTTTCGCCACGTATTGTCCGGCTCGATCGAAATCGGGCTGTAGCTTTTATCCGACAGCGTCGTGAGCGTATCGGTTGTAAAGAACAGCCCCGCCTGACGATGAGCCGACTTGTACTTGTAACGAAACGCGAAGAACGGAAACGCCTGGGCGTCAAACGCATTTTTCGAACTGACCGGCAGCGTGATCGTGCAGTCCGTACCGGTTGGAACGAACCGCGTCAGCTTCGCCTCCCGCAAGACGTTCCCCTGCCCGACTAACAGTGTGGAAACGTCGTTGCCACCATTGAAAATCCAGCGGAGTTGGGGCTCTTCAGCCGTTGCGACGTTACAGCAAATTAACGTCAAAACGATAATTGAAAAAAATCGTTTCATGATAAAAGTCCTTTATTTTAAGTGCATAGTGCGTAGTGCATAGTGCATAGGACGCAAAGCGCCTACCTACTAGGCACTAGGCACTAAGCACTAGGCGCTAAATACTAATTACTCGCGGTTTTTAACGGGTCGATCCAACCTCACTCTCATCAGGTTGTCTGCAATGACGTTGTCGTCTTTGCTGAGTCCTTTGCGAATAACGCGCATGTTGTCGCTTTGCAGCGGACCGAGCTGGACGATTTGCATCTTCGGCATTCCGTCTTCTACGACAACGTAAACGAACCGTTCAGACTGGTTTGTTCCGAGGCAGTCTTCCGGAACCAGCAAGGCGTCGTAGGGGTCTGTTACGCCCACGCGGACGTGAACGGTCATGCCGGGCTGGAACTGTCGTTCTCCGCTGAGCAGTTTGGGATTGGGGCACACCGCGCGAACGAGCCGGGCGCCAGTTGAACGATCCAGAATTGGAGCGTGATAGTCGATTTTCGCCTGATGCGGAAACCCGTCTTCATCGGACAGCCGGAATTCGACGGAGTTGTCCAGGTCTGCGTCCGGATTGGCTTCCCTTCGCGCAACGTCAATCTTTTTGAGCTTTTCCACCGAGCTTTCGTCAATATTGAGATAGATGTAAATCGGGTCAACCTTGACGATTTTAACCAGCGTCGTGGAATTCGCGCCAGCGTTGCCCTGAACCAGGTTGCCGACGGATTCCTGAGCGTACCCGACGTACCCGTCGATGGGCGCGTAAATCCGCGTATAATTCAAATTGATTTGAGCGGTTTTAATCGTCGCTTTCGCAACGGCGATTTGAGCCTCGCATTCCTTGAGATTGAACCGCGCCAGGTCGTAGTCCTGCTTGGAAATCGCCTTTTGCGGCAAGAGGCTTTCCGCCCGATCGAGGTCGTTTTTCATGCGTTCCCGCCGCGCCTCGAGGACTTCCAGCTGTCCTTGAGCGTTGAGCAGCGCCGCTTCGTACACGTCCGGGTCGATAACAAACAGAAGCTGCCCCTCTTTAACTTCATATCCTTCTTTTAAATCCTCGATGTCGTTTGAGTTAGGAGTTAGGAGTGAGGAGTGAGGAGTTGATTCCTCTGCCACAAACGCGTCTCCTGTTTGCGGATTGGTCTTCATTTCAGCGCCTTTTTTAAACGTACACCGAATCAGCGTCCCGGAAACGCGGGCGCGGACGTCAACCTGATCGTAGGGAAGCATGCGCCCGACGAACTCTTCGTAGTCGACAACCTGGCGCTGCGTCGGATGAATAATCTTGACCGGAAGTGCTTCAGTCGGCTTGCGAGCGTCGACTTGAGCGTCTTTCTTCTGAATACAGCCGGAAAGAGCCAGGGTAATAAACGTGAATAGTAATAATCTGGTAGTATACATAGTATTGGTAGTATTATACGGTGCGGTTTTGAGTTAGGAGTTAGGAGTGAGGAGTGAGGAGTGTAGGGGCGACCCTATGTGGTCGCCCGTTTATCGCGAAGCGATCATCTCGCTACTCGCTACTCTTAAACCCCCAGCCGAACAACATCATAATTACGGAATAAAACACCGGGGTGAGGAAAATGCCAAATATTGTAACGCCCAGCATGCCGGAAAAGACGGCGACGCCGAGAGTAAATCGCATTTCGTAGCCGGCGCCGGCGGAATACAGCAGC
>CACXSS010000119.1:4102-15478 GCA_902770245.1 uncultured Planctomycetota bacterium
GCCGGCGGAATACAGCAGCGGGACGACGCCCAAAATAAACGCCAGCGACGTCATGATAATTGGGCGCAGACGCAGTCGGCACGCCTCGAGCGTCGCCTCAACTCGCGTCATGCCTTTGAGCTGCAAGTCCTTGGCAAACTCGACAATCAAAATGGCGTTTTTGCACGCCAAGCCGACCAGAACGAGGAACCCGATCTGGGTAAATATGTTCATGTCCAGCCCTTCCAGGTTGACGCCGTAGAGCGAACACAGCAGGCACATCGGAACGACCAGAATAATCGCCAGCGGCAAAACGAGGGACTCGTACAAAGCCGCCAAAACGAGGAAGACGAACAGGACGGCAAACGCGAAGACGTAAATCGCGGTGTTGCCAGCCTGCTTTTCCAGCAGCGACAGTTCAGACCACTCAAACCCGACGCCCTGCGGGAGGTTTTCTTCACACAGGCGTTCCATTTCCGCCATTGCCTCGCCGGAACTGACGCCCGGCGCCGGTTCGCCGATAATCGCGGCGGCGGGGAACATATTGTAACGCGGCAGGGTCAACGGTCCGGTGCAGTCTTCAATAGAGCAAATCGAGCCAAGCGGGACCATCTCGCCGTCGGCGTTTTTAACGTGAATTCGATTCAAATTGACGTCCTGAGCGCGGAACATCGCGTCCGCCTGCGCTTTGACCTGAAAGTTTCTGTCCAGATACGTAAAGTCGTTGACGTACTTCGACCCGAGGAAAATCTGTAACGCGTTGAACACCTCGTCCAGACTGACGCCCATATCCATCGCCTTTTGACGGTCAATATTAATAAACTTCTGCGGTGAGTTGGCTCTGAACTGCGTTTGCAGGTTTTGCAGTTTCGGGTTCGCGTTGCCCAGTTCAATGAGGTTGTCTGCCACCTGCTGCAAAGCGGAAATTCCAACGTTGCCCTGATCTTGCAGCTGGAGTTTGAACCCGGACGCCGCGCCTGCGCCCATGCCGTCGACGGGAGCTGGTCGGTTGACGCGCACCAGCGCTTCGGGGATCTCAACTTCCGCCCGTTTTATAAGCTCTTTTCGGATGTCGAGGTCGGACAGCCCCAGATTCTTTCGGACGTCAAACGGTTCCAGAATCACCATGATCGTCGCCATGTTGGAAACCGTTCCAGCCCCGAAAGCGACGCCGCAAATTACGGAAACCGCCCGAATCCCCTTGACCGGCTTGACGCTCTTGTCGTTGGGGTCGCCAAAACAGATCTTCTGGAATTTCAGACACGCTTCTTCCGTCCTGTCCAGCGACGCGGAGTCCGGCAGCTGAATTATCGCCATTAAATAGCCTCTGTCCTGTGACGGCACAAACCCCGTCGGGGTAGAACTGAACATTCCGTACGTCAAATAGAGCAATCCGGCGTAAACCAGAATCATGACAAAGCTCACTACAGCTTGAAAAACCAGCCGAAGCAGACGTCGATTAGCCACGTCAGCGGGTCGCGGGTCGTTCCTTTCGGTTTGAGCAGCAACGCCGACAGAGCGGGGGAAAGCGTCAGGGAGTTAAACGCCGACAAAACCGTCGAAACGGCAATCGTCAAGGCGAACTGTTTGAAGAACTGCCCTGTTACGCCGGACAGGAACGCG
The DNA here is from genome assembly GCA_902770245.1 of uncultured Planctomycetota bacterium. Classification (GTDB taxonomy): domain Bacteria; phylum Planctomycetota; class Planctomycetia; order Pirellulales; family Thermoguttaceae; genus RUG11551. Next base: position 5,705 of record CACXSS010000119.1, read on the forward strand.
CACGGGACAAAGACGCAGCTTAAAACCAGAGCAATCCCGACAAGCGCCCCGGAAACCTCGTCCATGGCAACCCGCGCCGCTTCTTTGGCGGACAGCCCGGATTCCATGTGACGCTCGACGTTTTCGACGACGACAATTGCGTCGTCGACGACGATTCCAATCGCCAAAACCAGACCAAACAGCGACAGGTTGTTAAGCGAAAAGCCCAAAACCGACATCGCAATAAAAGAACCGATAAGCGAAACCGGAACTGCAAGGAGAGGAATAATCGCCGCCCGCCACGACTGCAAAAACAGAATCACAACCAGCGCGACAAGGACAATCGCTTCCAAAAGCGTATGTTTGACTTCCTGAATCGACTCCGAAATAAACGGCGTCATGTCGAATACGATTGTATACTTCAGCCCCGGCGGAAACGACTTCTCCAACTCCCGCATTTTGGCGCGAATCCCTTCCGCCGTTTTCAGCGCGTTGGCGCCGGGAAGCTGGGAAATCGACAGCGAGCAGACCTCGGTATTACGATAGATTTCCCGCCGATATTCGCCGTTTTCGTCTTTATGCTCGTCGTCGCGAAACGCCAGGTCGCCCTCGATGTAGTCGACGACGTCGCGGCTTTTGGAGTCCAGCTCAATTCGGGCAACGTCTTTGAGCAAGACCTTCCCGCCGTTCTGGTTGGTGCGAATAACAATCTTGCCGAATTCCCGCTCGTTGACAAGTCGCCCTTTGGCTAAAAGAATGTACTGAAACGGGGTCGATTCCGTCATGGGCGGCTGACCCAGCATCCCGGCAGAGACCTGAACGTTCTGCTTGCTGATAGCCGCGGACACCTCCGACGCCGAAACGCCGCGCGTCATCATCTTGTCCGGATCCAGCCAGATGCGCATGCTGTACTCTTTTTCGCCGTTGATGTTGGAGTCCCCGACGCCGTAAAGCCGGGCAATGACGTCTCGAATGTGAAGCCGGTGATAGTTGCTCAAATAGAGCATGTCGTAATACGGCTCGTTGTCTTCGGGATTCTCAAACGTCTTTTCGTGATAGTAGACGTTTCCGTCCTCGTCAACGTCTTTTACCAGCTGACCGCCTTCTCGAACGGTTCCCTTTTTAAGAGAATACAGGTTGACGTACAGAATCGTCGTCGGGCTTTGCTTTTTCGTTGTAACGCCCAAAGAACGCGTCGCTTCCGGGAGTTTCGGCGTGGCAATTCCCACCAGGTTCTGAACGAGAACCTGCGCCATGTTCAAGTCCGTTCCGACTTTGAACGTAACGTTAATCGACACCGCCCCGTTCTGACACGACGTCGTCATATAGAGCATGTCTTCCACGCCGTTGATTTGCTCTTCCAGAGGAATGGCGACCGTGTTGGCAATCGTCTGCGGGTCTGCGCCGGGATACGTCGCTCTAACGCTAACGTTTGGCGGCGACACGTTCGGGTACAGCGCTAAGGGCAGCTGGGTGTACGCCAGCGCGCCTAAAATTACAATAACGATGGATATAACGCACGCGAAAATCGGGCGGTCGATGAAAAATCGGGCAAACATAATCAATTAGTAATGAGTAATTAGTAATTAGTAATTGACGCAAAGCGCCTCAATAATTACTAATTGCTTATTTTACAAGAATCTTTTATCAAAATCAAGGCGTTATAGAAGAAATTCATCAAATTATTTAGTAGATTATTAAAAATCGAAAATCAGGGCAATTAACGTATTTTATCCAATGTTGAATTGGCGATATTTTGAATAAAAAACTCACTTTGACCGCTTGACTTTGATCTTTTGAGAGCATATATTGAATAAAAACAGACGTTTATATTTTCCCAAGGAGAACTGCAATCATGGCGAAACGATTCATTTACCTGTCGTTATTTATGGCTTTGTTCGCGACGCTGGTTCAGACGGCGCTGGCAGAGGATTCCTACAAACCTCTTGCGTATACGACGCACACGCTAAAAGTCGGGTCGATTCAGATTCAAATCGACCCCGTTGACCTGATAACCCAAACCGACGTCAAGCAGACCCTGACGTATCGACTTGCCAACTTCTCGGACGTGCCGATAGAATGTTCTTTGACGTTTTCGGGCTGCGAAGCGCTCAGAACGCTCAGTCAATCGGCAGAAGTTACCATCCCCGCCAACGGGATGGAGGAACGGACGCTTGAGTTCATCGTCGAATCCGGCGCGTATTCGGCGCATTACCCGATTCGGGCGACTGTTACATTTCAGGAAAACGGCAAAAAGAGGGTAATCGAAGCCGCTCGAGTTATTGAGACGAAATTCGCGGCGTCGCCGAAACCGTATAAAACGACGGTCGTCAAACAGGGCGGCGTTTCTCTGATTGGGAAATCGTATACTGCGTATTACGATTATCTCAATGAGCCGATTTTCAAGCTGGGGCAGAACTGGTCGGGGAACGAACCAACGTCCAGAGTTACGTGCAATCAGAACAACGTCAGCGCAGGCGGTTTTCGGCTGGGCTACGCCTGCCATCCGCCGTACATTCCCAAAGGGGGGAGCCTGTATTTGTCGTTCCCGGTGGAATTGCCCGCTGTTACAGACGGCGAGACGCTGACCATCGACTACGCCTGCTCTGTCCGCACACTGGGTCCTGGCGAATATTCCGACGGCGTTACATTCCGCATCTGGGCGCAGCCGGAATCGGAGGTGGAGCCTGTTATTACGTCTAAAAAGCTCGACGAATACCATACAACCAGCACAATCTGGGTGGATCGTCAGGTTGACTTGTCCGCGTTCGCAGGCAAACGGGTCAATGTGATTGTGGAAATGAACCCCGGTCCGAAAAACGACACGACTTGCGACGGCTGCGCTGTCAGCGGGTTGACGATTAACAAAAAGAGCGCCGCCGCGAATAAGGAAAAGCCGGAGTTCAAGCCCTGTACGTTCCAGCTTAACGACGGTTACACAGCAACCATCGTTCCGGGAGAAAAAGGGCTTCTGGACGCTCAAATTGAAATCGCAAAGCCGGGCGACGATGCGTCCAAAGTCGTCTTTAACGGCGTCAACGTATCCGTTGGAGCGCTGAATCTGGATAACGACGGGTGTTATTATCAACCTCCTAAAATGACGTGGGACGAGCAGAACAAGCGTCTGACATGGTCAGTGGAGGTTCTCAACGAAGACGAACGCCAGACGGTTCAGATTGACGTCTATGAAAAGAACGGGATTCTGATTTTTGAACTGCCGCCTTTTAACCCCGCGCGAATTGGCAATTTCTTCTTTAAGTCGGCGGATAAAGTCGCCAACAGGGTTTATTTTGGTCACGGATATATCGTTGACAAGCCCACGGAACCGTTCCAGATAACGCACGGCGGGCACGGCTTGGCGGCAAGTCACGTCGGGTTTGAATTCGACAACAACACGTCAATTTTGATGTGCTGCCCTGACGCCCCAGACAAGATGGAAGTCAATCCGGAATTAAAGCGTTACACGCTCAACTGCTCCGGCGCGTGTCGGCTGGAACTCATTCCCAGTTCCAAGGGCGCGTTTGCCGCTGCTGTCGATTTCCGCAAGAACGACCCGTTCCACGCCCAGCCGGCAAGCGGGACGATTCGCAAACGGGGGCGGTTCGTCATCGACATCTGGGGCGGACGCTTTGAAGAATGTCAGAAAAAGCTCGAACAGTGCGTCGCCTACGGTATAACAGACGCGATGTTTATCAAGCACGACTGGCAGCGCTGGGGCTACGACGTCCGCCTGCCCGACATTTGGGGAAAGGACGGCGACGAGTTTCTCATTCCTCCGGGATTGGGAACGTTGCAAGAGCTGCAATCGTTTTCGGAATACTGCGCCAGCGTCGGCATTCCCTTTGGGCTTCATGACAACTACATTGATTTCTATCCGGACGCAGACGGATTCGGCTACGATAAAATCACGTTCCACGAAAACGGGAAGCCGCGCCTGGCGTGGATCAACCACGGCGCTCACGCCCAGTCGTATCAATGGCGGCCGGACAAGTTCCACCCGTTTTTGAAACGGAATCTGGAACTGAACAACAAATATCTTCCCGCCATGGACGCCTATTTTGTTGACGTCTTTTCCTCCATGCCGCCGTTTGACTTCTGGGATAAAGACGGCGCTTTCCACCCCAAGGCGGAAACGGTCAAGAGCTGGAAACAATGCTTTGAAACGATAAGCGATTCGCTGTCAATTACAATACCGGACGGTTCCAAATTCGGCGGAATTACCGTCTCTGAAGCCGGAGCGGATTATTTAATCGGAAGTCTTTCCGGGGCGGACTGCCAATGGATGTACCTGTCTCCGGAAGGCGGCGCTCATCGAATGAGAATTCAATGTCAATCATGGGTGCGAACGCCCTGGTTTGCCGCGGTCAACCATACCAACTTCTCGCGTCACGGGGCGGGCTATCCGGACCGGTTCAACGCCATGCGCGATTGGAGTCTCCACAACACCAACAGCGACGACTATATTTCATCTGAAATCATCGGCGCCCTTGACCTGATGGCGTCGCGAGACCACGCTATTTTCGGAGCCGTCCGAAAGTACCATCTGGCGCAGCACGTTGCCAGGCGTCTGGCGGACAAGGAAATTGAGTCCGTCGAATTTGAAAATGGCAGCATTTATCGACAGACTGTTACATGGTCAGACGGAACGAAAACGTACGTCAACCGCGGTCAGGAGAAATGGACGGTCGGCAATCTGACGCTTCCGAAATACGGATACGCGGTTTTCGATTCTAACGGCGCGCTGCTGTCGGGAATCTACTGCAATCCCGCCAACAATGCAGAGATTATCGAATCGTCGGCACGCCCGGACGGTTCGTTCTACGTCAACGGGCGCGGGTACGCTCAGGCGGACTTGCTGGCGATTCATCCGGTTTTGAAGTCGGCGCAAATCGTCGACGACGGCAAAGCAGTTCGCGTTCAGGTCGAATGGAACGCGTCGCGTCCCGCCCCGAAAGACCTGGCGATTTTCGTTCATATTTTTGAACCCCCTCGCGGATACGGATTCACGCCCGACGGCTGGTATTCCGGCGGAGAAGAACCGTCTGTACCGACGTCGAAGTGGATAGCAGACAACGGGAAAACGTTCGTTTACACCGGTCAGGAACAGACCTACCGACTTCCCGAAGGGCTGCGTAACGGCGAGTACCACGTCATGGTCGGTCTTTACGATCACAAAGGTTCCGGGCGGCGATACCCGCTAATCGGACAATCGGCTCAGGAAACGCGCTACTCCGTAGCGTCGTTTAGAATTCAAAACGGAAAAGCCGTTGGTCAGATAACGCCCGTCGAGATGGAAGAACCCGCCGAGGACTTCTACCGACTTTGGGCAAACCAGACGCCCGCGACTGTCAACGGCGTGGAAACGCTCGGCGCCGTCGTCGTAACGCCCACAGACAACGGCTGGGAACTGCTCCCGATTCCTCTGCTGCCCCGGTTCTCCGTTACGCTCGACGAGTCCGTTTTAGGCAAAGTCGAATCCGTAACCCTCAACGGGAAGAGCGTCGAACTCACCCGCAAAGACGGCAAAGTTACCATTGACGTCGAAGCGAAGGACGCTCAGGTTTATAAGGCAGTAGGCAAGAGAAAATAGGCGAACCAAAACAAACGACATTCAAATAGGACATTTATATCATGAAACGATTCACATTATTATTAACGGCTCTTGCGTTTATAATAACGCAAGCGGCGGCGCACGCTCAAAACGTTACATTGTCAAACGACGGCAAGACGGATTACACAATCGTTCTGCCGGACTCGCCAACGCCGGTTGAAAAGACTGCGGCGTCTGAACTGCAAAGCTATCTGACGGAAATTACTGGGGTTGCTTTCAAGACGGTTTCAGAAAAAGACCTGCCCGCCAACTCAAAGGCGATTTACGTCGGCAAGACGAACAAAGCGCAGAAGACGGTGGATTTCTCGACGTTCAAGCTGGACGAGATTTTTATGAAGTCTCTCGACGACGGCTCGATTGTTCTCGCGGGGCACGATCAGCGCGGGACGCTCTACGCGGTCTATACGTTCCTGGAAGACAAGCTCGGCGTTCGCTGGTGGACGGATACGGAATCGACGATTCCGAAAACGCCAAATCTGACCATCGCGCCGCTGGACGTCCGGTACGCGCCGAAGCTGATTTATCGGGAATCGAATTATAAAGTCGGATTCCGCACTCCTGTCTTTGCCGCCCGATGCAAAGACAACGGTTCGCGGGCAGCTCTGGGACCGGAGTTGGGCGGACATCACACGTACCAGTTCTTCGTCCATTCGTTCAACCGTCTGATCCCCGGCGAGAAGTACTTCAAAGATCACCCGGACTGGTTCCCGGAAATCAACGGCGTTCGGAAATACGGTTTTCCCGATTGGGCGATTCCGCCAGAAGGGGTGAAACAGCTCATAGCGTCGCTCCCGCCGGAACAGGTTCATAAATCGGGAACGCAGTTGTGCCTCGCCAACGACGAAATGCGGGCGGAGCTGACCAAAAACGCCTTGGAAGCCCTGCGGAAAAATCCCAACGCGACGATTATTTCTATCAGCCAAAACGACTGGCATGGGTACTGCACGTGCGAGAAATGCCGCGCTCTGGACGAGGCGGAAGGCTCGCACTCCGCGTCGCTTATCAACTTCGTCAACAAGGTCGCGGAGGACATCGAAAAAGAGTTCCCCAACGTCTGGGTTGACACGCTGGCGTATCAGTACACCCGCAAACCGCCCAAGACGGTCAAGCCGCGTCACAACGTGATTGTTCGGCTGTGTACGATTGAATGTTCATTCCTCAAGCCGCTGACGGACGAGTCCAACAAGACGCTTAAAGACGACATCGAAGGCTGGGCGGAGATCGCGCCGCAGCTGTTCGTCTGGGACTACGTTACAAACTTTTCGTTCTATCTTCAGCCGCACCCCAACATGCGCGCGCTGGCGCCCAACATCCGGTTTTTCGTTGACAACAAAACAATCGGGCTGTTTGAACAGGGCGACCGCGATACGACCGTCAGCGATTTCGCCTACGCCCGATATTGGGTGATCATGCACCTGCTGTGGAACCCGTATCAGGACGAGAAAGCGCTCTGGAACGATTTCTTTGTGAACTATTACGGACCCAAAGCCGGACCGATTCTGCTGGAATACCTCAACTTCATTCACGACAAAGCGTGGGCGTCCAACGTCTACCTGCGCTGCTTTATGCCGAACACAGACAAATGGCTCGACCCGGCGTCGTTCAACCAGTCGGCGGAAATTGTCGCCCGGGCGCGCGACGCCGTCAAGGACGACCCGGTTCTCAAACGCCGCGTAGACGTAGCGCTGCTGTCCTACGACCTGCTCTGGGTTCGCAACTACGCCAAGGTCAAAGAGGCGGTTGAGAAGTCCGGTCAGCCGTTCTACGGACCGGAAAATCCCGGCGCGCTTGCCAAAGCCGTTATCGACCTGGCGGAAAAAGAAGGCACGTTCCAGTACCGCGAATGGATCTCCCACTGGCCCTGGGAACCGTTTAAGAAGTCCATTTTGGAGATGTACCCCGAGCAGAAATGAGTTAGGATTAATAAAAACAGACGCGAAGCGTTCTTCTAGAACCGCGTAGCGGTTCAATATCTCTAGCCGTGGGTTTTAACCCACGGGAGGGAGGAGTGAGGAGTTGACGCAAGCGCAACTCTCAGGGGTTGACTTTGAATATTATACGTGATACAATAATACTTATTATACGCGATAAATGCGAGTTGCACATTTTTTCTCGCAACTCGCAACTCGCAACTAAAATATTCAACATTTAATTTAAAGGAGACAATACAATGTTATCGCTTAACAGACGAGATTTTATTAAAGGGTTGTCCTTGAGCGCCGCGGCGGCAGTTGCAGCGCCGATGACCGTTCCGGGAACGGCTCTGGGGCTGGACGGCGGCGTTTCCGCCAACGAACGCGTCGCCATGGGCGTTGTCGGCTGCGGAAGCCATTCCCGAACCTGGAACTGCCCGCTGATGCTGCAAAACAAAGAACAGCAAATCGTCGCCATCTGCGACCCGGATGAGAACCAGCTCAACAATGTTAAAAATTACATCAACGGCACGTACACAAAGCAGACGGGAAAGAGTTATAGCGTTGCTGCGTTCAAGGATTTCCGCGACGTCGTCAACCGCAAAGACGTTGACGCTATCGACGTTATCACGCCTGACCACTGGCACGTTCTCATGTCCGTCTTCGCCATGAAAGCCGGAAAACACGTCATTACCGAAAAGCCGGTTTTGACCATTCGTCAGGGGCAGAAGCTCGTCCAGACGCAAAAGGAGACGGGGAAAGTCCTGCACGTCGCGTCCGAGTTCCGCACGTTCGACGTCTGCCAGAAAGTCGTCAACCTGTGCCGTAACAAGATTATCGGCGAGCTGAAAAACATCAAGGTTCTCCTTCCGTACGGGAACCGAAAACGCAACAACATGGACTTCAACGTCCGCCCGATTCCCCCGACGCTGGACTACGACCTCTGGTCAGGTCCCGCGCCGATTCTGCCGTTCATGCCGGGGCGACTGCACATCAACTGGCGCAACCATTTCTCCTACGCCGGCGGAACGCTGCCGGACTGGGGCGCACATCTGATTAACATCGCCTACTGGGCGGCGAACTCCGACGCGCAGCCCCCGGTGAAGTTCTCCGTCAATACAGACAACCCCAAAACCCGTTATGCCATTCCCGGCAAGACGGAAAACATCAACGACTTCCCGCCGGCTGACGTCTGCTGGACGACCGCTCCGCAATGGGACATTAACGCTCTGTTTGCCAACGGAATCAAGATGAGAATCTGGAGTGACACGACCATCGGCATTAAAGTTGAAGGAACCGAGGGCTGGTATCTGGCGAAATGGCCCTTCGACAAGCCGGAAGCCAGCTCGCCTGAAATCCTCAACTGGGAACCCGGTCCGAACGACATCGACGTCGGGCGCGACCTGCAGTACTGCATGGTCAGCCGCGTTAAGGGCAAAGGACTGCCGTTCGCTGAAAAGGGCGGAGAGCACGTTCATTTTTCGCACTGCGTTAAAACCGGAAACGTCAACACGTACTATCCCGCCTGGCTGGGATTCAATACGGACGTTACCGGCTTAACCGGCAACATCATGATGGTTCACGATTTGCCGTCTCTGGAATGGGACGCCAAAGAGCAGAAGTACGTTGGAGAAAACGCCGACGTCGCCAACAGCTCGTTCCTGTTCGACAGACCACAGCGCGATCCGTACACGTTTGACAACATCGATTCCTGGATTAACGTTGGATAAAATGGATCTCGTAATCAACAAAGACCTGACGATTCCCGGCGAGCAGTTCCAGTTCAGTTACGTTCGCAGCGGCGGGCCGGGCGGGCAGAACGTCAACAAGGTTTCCAGCAAAGTCATGCTCGTTTGGAAGCCGACGGAAATCGGACCGTTAAACGCCGATGCCCTGGAACGGCTTCGTCAGCGATACCCCTCTTTCTGGACGAAGGAGGGAGAGTTCATCGTCAAAAGCCAGCTGACCCGCGACCAGGTCAAAAACAAGCAGGACTGTCTGACGAAACTGCGTCACATAATTTCTGTCGTTATCGTCCCGCCGAAAAAGCGAATCCCCACCAAGCCGACGCTCGGGTCAATCCGCCGCCGGCTGGAAAACAAAGCCCGCCAGAGCGACAAAAAACGCTCCCGGTCTGCGAAGTGGGGAGAAGAGTAAATTTTTCGGAGTGCGAGAGTGTAGCGAAGCGAAACTCTCGCTTTGGAGCGCGGGAGCAAAGCTCCCGCATATTCGAAAAAATCGCGAACAAAAATACGTGGTCTACTGTCGAAA
>CACXSS010000120.1:0-11086 GCA_902770245.1 uncultured Planctomycetota bacterium
TTTCTTTGCGTCCTTTGCGTTCTTTGCGGCTTAAAATTTCTTCGGCGGGCGAGACGCCCGCGATCCGGGTTCATCCAAGTCGTTCAGCGGGTCATTGGACAAGGCGGCGTCAAGCCGCCGCACTCCCCCGAAATGTCACACTTTAGCGTCTTTTCTTTCCGGACTTCTTCTTGCTTTTCCCTTGCGGCTGTTTTGGGGGCGTCGGTTCTTTTTTCTCGACGGTTTGGATTGTTTGTCCGGACGTTCCAGAATCCTTTTCCGCTAAAAAGCATCTGACCTGATGGACGTTGTCCTCGGTTCCGATGTTAATCAGCTGCGGGGCTTCCGTTCGGCAGCGTTCGGTTGCGTGCGGGCAGCGGGGGTGGAAATGGCAGCCTTGCGGCGGGTTGATCGGGCTGGGGACGTCGCCCTGCAGGACGATGCGGCTTCTGCGTTTGGACGGGTCGACGGTGGGAATGGCTGAAAGCAGGGCTTGCGTGTACGGGTGAACCGGGTTCCCGTAAAGAGTCGCCTTGTCAGCCATTTCGACAATCTTGCCCAGGTACATGACGGCGACGTGGTTGGACAGGTATTCTACAACCGACAAGTCGTGAGAGATAAACAGGTACGTCAGATTGTATTCGTCGCGCAAGTCCGCCAGCAGGTTGATGATCTGCGCCTGAATCGAGACGTCCAGCGCGGAAATCGGTTCGTCCAGAACGACGAATTTTGGGCTGAGAACCAGAGCGCGGGCGATGCACACGCGCTGACGCTGTCCGCCGGAGAACTCGTGCGGGTATCGGCTGATGTACGACGGGTCAAGCCCGCACTTTTTGAGCGTCTGGCAAACCAGGTCTTTGCGTTCGCTGGCAGTGTATCCGCCTTGAATAATCAGCCCTTCTTCGACAATGCTCTGAATGGTCATTCGCGGGTTGAGCGAGCCGTACGGATCCTGAAAGACGATTTGCATGTCCTTTCTCAGCGCGCGCATTTGCGACGTTGATGCGTTGGCGATGTCGGTTCCGTTATAAAAAATCTTGCCGGAAGTCGGCTCGATAAGTCGAAGAAGCGTTCTGCCGGTTGTGGTCTTTCCGCAGCCGGACTCGCCGACCAGCGACAGCGTTTCCCCCTCGGGAATGTCGAACGAGACGTCGTCAACAGCATGGACGTTCGCCACAACTCGCGAGAAAATGCCTTTGCGGATGGGAAAATACTTGACCAGATTCTGAATGGACAACAACGGCTGTTTTGATTTGGATAACATCAGGGAATATTCTAAAAAACTGGTTTTAATGTTTGGCTGACAACGGCTTTTCGGACGGCGTCTATTTCTTTTCGACGTGTCAAAATGGCAGCGAATGCAATGGTTGTCTGAAATCATGCGAAGATCCGGCTCCGTTTCCTTGCAGATCGGCTGGCAGTACGGACAGCGGGCGTGGAACTTGCATCCCGGCGGGAACTGGGTTGGAAGGGGAACCATGCCGGGAATGGTAAAGAGTCTGTCGTGAACGCCGGCTGACAGTTCCGGACGGGACTTGAGCAGCCCAAGCGTGTACGGATGCCGGGGGTTGGCGAACAGTTCCGCCGCCGGGGCGCGCTCTACGATTTTGGACGCGTACATGACCGCGACTTCGTGAGCGGTTTCTGCAATGATGCCCAGGTCGTGAGTGATAATCATAATCGACATTCCCAGGCTTTCCTGCAGGCTGCGAAGCAAATCCAGAATCTGCGCCTGAATAGTAACGTCGAGCGCGGTTGTCGGTTCGTCGGCAATGAGCAGGTCCGGCTGACAGGACAACGCCATGGCAATCATCGCTCGCTGACGCATGCCGCCGGAATACTGGTGCGGATATTCCGCCGCCCGCCGCGCCGGGTCTGGAATGCGAACCTTGTCGAGCATCTCGACGGCTCTGTCCCACGCCTCCTGTTTGGACAGCTCGGGATTGTGAATCAGAACGGCTTCCGCGATCTGGTATCCGACTGTAAACACCGGGTTGAGCGACGACATCGGCTCCTGAAAGATCATGGCAATTCGCTTGCCGCGAATCTTTCGGATTTCCTGCTCGGACATCTGAACCAGGTCTGTATACGTCGGATTGGGAACGTCTTTCCCGTCGTTGTACTGTTTCAGACATTCGGAATCCAACAGCAGGATTTCTCCGCCGTCGATTTTGCCCGGGTGCGCGACGAGCTGCAAAATGGACATCGCCGTAACGGACTTGCCGCAGCCGGACTCGCCGACAACGCCCAGCGTCTTTCCGATGGGAATGGAGAGACTGACGTCGTCGACCGACTTAACCAGCCCCCCTTCGGTATGAAAATACGTCTTCAGGTTTTTAATTTCGATTAAATTCATAATATATATAATAACTTATAACGGCGTCCGTGTAAAGACGGTTCTTATTTATTATTTATATTTTACACAAAATTAAAAACATTGCAAGGGCAATAGTAGGGGGAATTGGGAAATAGGCAGTAGGGAGTAGACAGTAGGGAGTAGGGAGTAGGGAAGGGTGCGCTCAAATTTTGGGGACGCCAAAAAATGAAAGGCGGTAACGGAGTGAGCGCAGCGAACGTAGTTACGCTTTGAACCGCGCACGTATACGGATAAGCCCGGATCGCGGGCGTGTCGTCCGCCAATTTTGTAAGCCGCAAAGAACGCAAAGATCGCAAAGAAATTTTTAAAACTTCGCGAACTTTGCGAACTTTGCGTGATTTTCGGGAGCTTCGCACTCGACTTGCCTTGTTTTTTAAAACTTTGCGGACATCCTTCGCGCCTCCGCATCTCCGCGTGAGGTTTTCCGTGCGTCTCGCACCGACAAGGTCGGTTCCTGATTGGACGTGGGTAGCGCCAGAAAAGGCCTTTTCGGAGGCATAACCTTGTCCTACTGCCCGTGCGGCTTCGCACCCGGCTCGCCTTGTTTTTTAAAACTTTGCGGACATCCTTCGCGCCTCCGCATCTCCGCGTGAGATTTAAAAACAAAAAGGGCGCGAACTCTTTTGCGCCCTTCAATTACTAATTACTAATCACTAATTACTAATTAACTAGTCGTCCGCCTTGTCGGCGTCTTTGATAACGAATCGGGCGTGGAGACGGGCGATTTCTTTCGCCAATCCCGCCTGTTTGACGCTGTCCAGAACGGCATTGAAGTCTTTGTACGCTTTGGGGGCTTCGTCCAACGGGTAGTTGCGGCAGTTGGTGAGAATGTCTTCCTCGTTGAACTGGTCGTTGACGGTTTTCTGATCCAGCTGGCGCTGAGCGTCCCGGCGTCCCATCGCGCGACCGGCGCCGTGGTTGATGCTGTATCGGCTTAATTCAGCTCCGGGCAGGGCGACCATGACCGCTGACCCCGACGACGGGTTGCCCGGCAGGAGAATCGGATGCCCGGTTTCGTAAAACGGCGTGTCTTTGAGCTGCCAATGCCCGGCGGGCAGAGCGCGCGTCGCCCCTTTGCGGTGAACGTACGTCATGGAGTTGTCTTTCCCCTGCGTTTCGCGTCGAATAAAGTTGTGACTGATATAGTAAACCAGATTCGCCTTGACGCCCGGCAGGATTTCCTCAAACGCGTCTTTAATCAGAACGTTGATGAGCAGATGGTTAACCGTCGCGAAGTTCCCGCCCAGCGCCATGTCGTTAAGGTAGTTCGTCGCTTCCGGCGTCCCGACAGGCGCATAAACCAGCTCTTTGTCGTCAGCCGGGAACGGGATACCCCACGTCTCAAACTTGCTCTGCAATATTTTGAACTGATTTCGAGCGATAATATTGCCGAACCCGCGGGAACCGCAATGCGACAGGAACGCCGCGCAGCCCGGACGAAGTCCAAAGACTTCCGCGATATGAGCCGTCTGCTCGGAATCGTCTTCGTCGGTTCCTGATTGGACGTCGGTATCATCGAACCCGGCTTTTTCGGAGGCATAACCTCGTCCACTCGCCCGTGCGGCTACGCACACGTCTTCACATTCGCCGAAATGGTTTCCGCCGCCGTAGGTTCCCAGCTGTCGCAGCTGACGCGGCAAGTCTCGAAACAACCCGCTGGCGACCAGCTCGTCAAAGCGCTTTTCAAGCGACTCGGTCGTGCCGTCTTCCGCAAAATGCTGACAATCCTCGCACCGCTGCGTCCATTCAAAGGGGATTCCAAACTGTTCGCAAACGCTTTCCGACGCGCCTTCGATAATCGCCTGACGCGCCTGTTCGTCGGTGAACTTCGGGGCTTTCTTCAGGGACTTTGACGACGCAAACCCGGTTGTAATGCGCTGTTCAATGGCGTTGATAATCGCCCGGCGCAGGCGCTTGTCCGCCAGGTCTGCCGTCGGGACGTCAAACTGTAACAGGCTCATGGAGCATTTGACGTCCACGCCGACCGGTCCAGGATAAATATGCGACGGCGACAGAAGAACGCAGCCAATCGGCGCGCCGTATCCGACGTGGGCGTCCGGGTTCAAGACCAGGTCTGTTACGCCCGGACATCGACGCGCGTTCACCGCCTGAGCAATCGTGTCAGGTTCAAAGGTATCACAAATAGCTTCGTTTCCAATAACGGTAATCGGCGGCGTGTTCCCGGTAATCAGTTCCGCCGTCGCGATTCCTGTGCGTTTTAAAAATGGCGTTGTCATCAAAATATCTTACTTTCGCAACCCAAGAGGGAATAGTTTTGCCTCACGCAAAGTCCGCAAAGTCCGCTAAGTTATCTTTCTTTAAAACTTTGCGTACTTCGCGAACTTGGCGTGAGCTTTTAAAAAGGGAATATGGAGGGATTATTTTCGCCGGTCTTTCAGCTCCGGCTCGATTTGCAGCAGGGGGTCGGGCGAGGCGACGTCTCCGCCGAAGACGTGAGCCGCTTCCCGGCAGCCGCCGTGACAGTGGGATAAATCCTTGCAGCCGGCGCAGATAGCCGGGATGTAGTCGGATTCAATATATCGGCGCCAGTACGGGTGATGGGGAATGACGTTGGGGATCTCGTCCCAACGGCACAGCGTCGTTGGCGAATGGTTGCAAACTTTCAAGTACCCGTTGGGGTCTAAAGCGCAAAAATGCTTTGCTGCGCTGCACGTCGACGCAATCGACAAATACCGGTATTTTTTCGGGTTCTTAATCGCGCAGTAGGGGAGTTCCGTTCCGATATGTCCCTTTTTGCCGGCTCGAGCCAGAACCTCTTCCGCAGTGTCGAACAGTTCGTTGAGTTCCTCCCCGTTGAGAAGTAAATCCTGATGGCTCATTCCGCGTCCGCCCGGCATGAACCGGTTTATCAGAACGTAGTTCGCCCCGTTGATTAACGGATACGCGATGTTTTCGTACAGTTCCGGTAAATTCGTTTTAGAAACGGTTATGTTGGCGCAGGTGCGAATTTTCCTCGCCTTGGCTTGACGAAACATCTCCAGTACGTGATCTACGCCGTCGACGCCCGTTGTTTGCTGGTATGTTTTAATTCCCTGTACGGACAGCGACAGCAAAATGTTCATTGGACGAATAAAGTCCAGAAAATCTTCGTCGATTAAATAGCCGTTGGAAATGATCCCGACTTTCAGTTTCAGCTCTCGCCGCGTATAGAGCAGAATCTCCCGGAAATCGCTGCGCGACGTCGGTTCTCCGCCGCTGAACGTTACCTGACCGACGCCGCAGGATTTGAGCATTTTTAATGCGTCTTTGAGTTCCCCGGTCGACAGCTCGCTGCGCGGGTACTCGCCGGCGGACGCGTTCTCCCACGGGCAATAGCAAAACGGACACCGGTACGGACACCGAAACGTTACCTCAAAAATAGCAACGTCCGGCAGAATCTTCTTCTTTTTCCAGAAGTTAAACAGGAAACTCATATCAAAGGCGATCTATAAGCGCTTTACTCTTCCGTTGGGGCATCGTTGTCGTCATAATTGACCGGCGATTCCCGTTTGACTTTTTCGTAGTACTCTTGAAGGTCATTGATAGCGGCTTCCGCGGCGGCTTCTGCTTCGGCATCGGAAGACGGCGATTCCACACTTGGCTCAAAATCCGCGGGATCAAAATCAGGAACGGGGGCGTCGTTATCGTCAGGAATCACAATTTCATAACACGTTGGTCTAACATCTTCTCCATTTCTATTCCGATCCGGGACAGGGGAATAGCACATTACAAACGGAGGTCTGCACGCCGCTTTCCAAAATAGAAACAGCCCGCCAATAGCCGCCAAGGCTCCTATCAAGCAACCCCAGCGCGAACGCTTTTTTTCGCCTGACGTTTTGCCGCTTGACTCTTCGCAATCAGAGTCTTCTTGTTCCTGATCCGGTTCGTCTGGTTGAGAAGTCCTGTAGCATGTAACAACGCCAGTTTTTTTCAAAATACTTTTCTGACGGTTACTTTGCTTAACCTTGTCCAACTCTTCGTTGAGTTCTTCGCGGCTTAAATCGTTATTCGAATTGTTATTCTCTTCTGACATGATGGCGTGACTGGTCTATTGTTCCTACTCAGGTTCAGTTTCAGCAGTCGAGGGTTCCGGTTCTGATTCTGGATTGTCTGTTTCTTCAATAACAACGTCGTAACACATAATCTCCGGCGAGTCGTCCGGCTCCTGTACGGGGATTTTACCCCTGTCTGGAATCGTCTTTATGACGTAACAGGTTACTTGAGGCGTGCAGGACGTTCTCCAAAACAGAAACAGCCCGCCAACGGCGCACAGCCCCCACCACAAATACGTCCACCACGAACGGGGCTTGTCGTTCGCGATGTCGTCGAAATCGGTTGGATCCTGCTGGCTTTCGCGCAGCTCGTCCAGTTGATCGTTGAGTTTATCCCGTTCGGTCTGCGGCGTGGAATTGGAATTGTCTGTATCCATATTATAGGGAATATATTAAAAATTGCAATAATATATAGTCTATATTTTGTAATAATTATACAACTGTGAAAAGCCTTTGTCAATAGGGCTGAAA
Source organism: uncultured Planctomycetota bacterium (assembly GCA_902770245.1). Lineage (GTDB taxonomy): Bacteria > Planctomycetota > Planctomycetia > Pirellulales > Thermoguttaceae > RUG11551. Next base: position 6,880 of record CACXSS010000120.1, read on the forward strand.
AATATCCGACAGGGGCGGTTGCCGATTGGTTAATTGACAATTCAATTATCATTCACTCAACATTGGATTTTACGAGATTTACGAAAAATATATTTTTAAAAATAATTCTTTCGTTTGTTTCATTCTTTTCATGTATTTCGTAGCTAAATAATACTTCGGGGCTAGTAAAACGCCCGTTTTTTAGCTCACAGGCGCCAACTTGTCGGATGAACCGAAAATTTTAAGCCCCCCATCGTTTTATCGTTCCAAAATTCTTCTGGCAATGCACTGGGCGGCGTAATCCAAACACTCGTACGAATGCGCGCTTGAGATCGTCAGCCTAAGCCGGGCAGAACTGCGTTTTACAGTTGGGTATCGAATCGCGGAAACGTATATTCCATCGTTTAACAAGTTTGAAGCAAGACGCATCGCCTTTTCTTCGTCTCCGACAAGAACAGGAATAATCGCCGACTCCGTTTGCGCTGTAACGCCGTTTTCCTTTAACCGGTTCAGAAAATAACGTACATTTCGGCGTAACGTTACAACTCGTTCCGGTTCAGATTGAAGAATCTCCAGAGCTTTGAGCGCCGCAGCGGCAATTGACATCGGCATGGCGGTTGAAAAAATAAAACTGCGAGCTTTGTTTCTTAGATAATCGACTATTCTGTTTTCTCCGCAGACAAACCCGCCTTCAGCGCCTAACGCTTTGCTCAGCGTGCCAACAAGAATATCAGGAAGACGCTTACAGCCGAAATACTCGCAAACGCCGATCCCTTTGTCCCCAATAACGCCTGTAGAATGCGCCTCGTCTACCATGGAAAACAGGTCGTACTTCTGAGCAATTGACAGGAATTCCGGCAAATTAAGCAGGTCGCCGTCCATGCTAAAAACTGCGTCTGAAACTACCAACCCTTTTCGGAAAACCGCGTTTTGAATTTTGCACTCCAGGTCAGCCATGTCGTTATGACGATAGACAATTGTTTTCGCCTTGCTGGCTCGACACCCGTCGATAATGCTGGCATGATTAAGCTCGTCGCTAAAAATAGCGTCTCCTTCGCCGCATATTGCTGGAATGACGCCGGAATTGGCGGCAAAACCGGTATTAAACAATAACGCCGCCTTTGTTCCTTTGAATTGAGCCAAAGCCTGCTCAAGTTTATTGTGAACCGTATAACAGCCGGTCGTTAATCGCGATCCGCCTGACCCAACGCCGAACTGTGCAATCGCCTCTATCGCGGCGGATTTAACGCGAGGGTCGTTTGCCAGGTTGAGATAATTATTCGAGGCAAACATGAGCGTATCGCGTCCTTGAAGCTGAATCGACGCGTCTGGCGCAGACGAGAATTCCGTACAGGTTCGATACAGATTGCGGTCTTTTAATTCCTGCAATTGAGAATCGATCCAGTCCAACCGGCTGCGAGCGGAAAATGTTACACTGTCTTCTGCTGGAGACGTCGGCGCTCCGTCAACCAAAACAGGCTGAGTTTCCAAATAAGCAATTGTTTTATCGACGTCTTCCTTTGCGCCGCGATAAAGAAAGATGCGTCCGCCGTGCGGGGAATTCAAGCGCTTAACCTGAGTCAGACGGACGTACCCGGTTTGTTCAGAGGCGACGTATCCTGTTACATAATTCGGGTCGTCTGAAATGCACAGCTCTGCAACGACGCCAGGCGCATGAACAACTTTGGTCGCTAAAACAAGAGCCTCTGCAAAATGATTCTTTTGGGAATTCGGCGTCTGAAAGGCGGAACGAGAGGAATCCATCAGCGTAGCGCGAATTCCGCGCTGGGAATCCGGTTCCAGACGTTCGAGCGTATCCGCATGAAGAAGAACCGCTCCGCGCATATTGCAGACCGAGTTCAGAATTTGAACGATTTCCTCTCCCCGGGAAATTCCAATGGAGTGCAGAATTCGAACCATGGCGTTACAGCCGTCTTCCGGCGTTGAAACTGAAACCGTCGTTACCCGCAGTGCCGGAAAATGAAGTATCGTTTCAGCGGAAAGGCGTTCCGCTTTAATATTGACAAAATCCGGCTGACCGTTGGCGTGATTGAAAGCGCGGTCAAGCAAAGCGCTGGAATAAGTTGTTACATAGCTTTGAGGAATTATATTTTCTGCCCCGGAAATATGCTTTCCAGAACAGGACGCGCGCATTTTTATGCTGAACAGATTGTTTTTTGGATTTGTCATACGTTCATTTGTTTTGAAATGTTAACTCATACGTCAGCCAGAACGCCCATGGCGGCGACGATGCGCCGGACGTCGTCTGTCGAGGCGATAAATGGCGGCATGGTATAGACGAATTTCCCGTACGGACGAAGCCAGACGCCGGTTTCCCGAACGGTTTTCATGACAAAGTCAGGGCAGGGGAGCTGTTTCACTTCCAGAACGCCGACGGCGCCCAGGACGCGGACGTCGCGGACGTTGGGAATCGCTCGAAACGGTTCCAGACCAGCCTTCAGTTCACTCTCAATTCGTTTGACGTTCCCGCGCCAGTCGTAACAGTCCAGCAGTTCGACCGCCGCTTTTGCCGCAGCGCAGGCAAGAGGATTTGCCATGAACGTCGGTCCGTGCATAAACGCAAGGATCGCGTCGGCAACCGTCGAACTGGCGACTGCCGCGGCAAGCGTTATCGTTCCGGCGGTGAGCGCTTTTCCGATGCACATAATATCCGGTTTCGCGCCGGCATAGTTCTGCGCCCAGAGTTCGCCCGTTCGCCCAAACCCGGTGGCGATTTCGTCGAAAATCAGCAGGATTCCGCGTTTGTTACATTCTTCCCGAAGTCGGCGCAGATATTCCGGATGATAGAAGTACATCGCGTTTGCGCCCTGAAATATCGGCTCGACAATCACCGCCGCCAGTTCAGAACCTCGTTCGTCCAGCAGAGCGTTCATCGCGTCAAAATCGTTCTCGTCCCACGGCTGACCAAAGCGGCATTGCGGCTGTGGCGCGAAATACTGACGCGGCAGAAGCCCCTGAAACATCGCGTGCATGCCGTCGGGATCGGAAACGGACATCGCGCCAATCGTGTCGCCGTGATACCCGCCTTTGAGAGCCGCGATCCTGTTTCGTTCCGGACGTCCAACTGCTCGCTGATACTGAATCGCCATTTTCAGCGCGCATTCCACCGCCACAGATCCGGAATCCGCATAGAATATTTTATCCAGCCCCGGCGGAAGAACTTTCAATAACGTTTGCGTCAGCGCTTCCGCCGGTTCGTGCGACAGCCCGGCAAACATGACGTGCGGCAATTTTAACGCCTGCTGACGAATTGCGTCGACAACCGTTTTCGGCGCGTGTCCGTGCGAGGCGCACCACCAGCTTGAAATCCCGTCCAGCGCCTCGACGCCGTCGTCCAGAACGACTGTCATGCCGGAACTGCGGCTAACGTTAAACGTCGACGGGGGATTCTTTGCCGACGCGTACGGTTTCCAGATGTGCGCCGCAGCGCCGTTGAGGTTATTTGTCATGATTGTTACACGAATTGGGAATAAGGTTGTTGGAATTGCTCGTTTGAGGATTGTTATAACAGGCGTTTTTTATTTTGAACGCAGAGTACGCGGACTCCTCGCAGAGAGCGCAGAAGCAATCGAACATGTGTCATCTACGCCCGATACTCGGGCTATGACACGATGTCCGCTTGCGATTTTAAAAATAATTATTAATCGGGCGGGAATCGTGGCGTAGACAACGAAGTTGGCGTCGTCGCCACATTCCCAGCCCGTCTCTGCGTATTCTGCGAGTAGTCTGCGGTTTCTGCGTTCCCTTTAAAACTACTTACCGTCAATCTTTGAGCTTGTCTAGGCTGTCGAACAGCGCGGAAAAGTCGACGTCAGGCAACGCGTCTGGTTGGCTTAAATCGACTTTCGGGACGACGGACAGGGTAGGGCGGATTCCCTTTTTTCGCATGTATTCTAAAATGTACTGCGCGGAATCGCGATCGATTGCCGGGTCGGCGTCCGGACAGTAATTGTACGCGACGCCCAAGACGTCCAGTCCGCGAGCCAGCGCCGATTCCAGTGACAATATCGTATGGTTGACGCTGCCCAGCTTTCCGGACGACACGAGAATCAGCCGCCAGCCCTGCGCCGCTGCAAAATCGACGGTCAGCAGATCCGGCGTCAGTGGAACCGCCAAGCCGCCCGCCGCCTCGACCAGAACGACGTCGTATCGACTCTGCAATTCTGTTACACATTCAGCGATTCGGTCAACGTCAACCGTCTTCCCG
>CACXSS010000120.1:11093-11961 GCA_902770245.1 uncultured Planctomycetota bacterium
CCAGCCGGGACGCCAGCAGCGGCGAGGCGGGAAACGAGAAAATCTGCGGAGCGGTCAGCCCCAAGGCGTCTTCCGGGAACGTCCTGCCCATCATGGCGCGATGCAGTTCCAGATCTTCCGAATAGCCGACGTTTCCCGTCTGAACCATCTTGACCGTTATAACGTTGACGCCCCGAGCCAGCAAATACCGCGCCATCAACCCGCAGACAACCGTCTTGCCGACGCCGGTGTCAATTCCGCCGACTAGTATTGCTTTTCCAATACGTGTACACTCGTTCATTTTTGAAATTCGAAAGTTTTAGAAGTCCCGAAGACGGTCGATAAACGCGTCGTCGTCGGAAACCTCGCGACCGCGGGTTGTCAAATAGCCGCCGGTTATAACGGAGTCCAGCCCGGAAAGCATCAGCAGCCCCTGGAAATCTTTCATTGTCGTTTCGCGCCCGGCGCAGAATTTAACCGACTTTGTCGGGTTGACAAGCCGGAACAGGGCGGCGGTTTTGGCGACGTCCGCCGGACGCATAATCGGCAGATTTTCCAGCGGCGTGCCTTTTATCGGCAGCAGAACGTTGAGGTTAATCCCGTCGACGTCCAGCTCCTTGAGCGCAAACGCCATGTCGATGCGGTCTTCCCACGTCTCGCCCAGCCCAATAATGCCGCCGGTGCAGTTGGTGATTCCGTACTTTTGCATCAAGCGAATCGTCTCGATTTTCTCCTCAATGGTATGCGTCGTTGCAATGAGTTCCGAGTACCGCGCCGGGTTGGTCTGAATGTTCATGTTGTAACGCCAAACGCCATGTTTCGCCAGCAGCGCAACGCACTCTTCCGACAGGATTCCCAGCGACGCGCAGACCTTCATGCCCGGCAGGGA
>CACXSS010000121.1 GCA_902770245.1 uncultured Planctomycetota bacterium
CAGGAGCAGCTTCAGGAGTAGCGGGTTCAGCCGGGGTTTCGGGAGCGGCTTCTGGAGCAGCGGGTTCAGCCGGAGTTTCGGGAGCAGCTTCGGGAGCAGCGGGTTCAGCCGGTGTTTCCGGAGCAGCTTCTGGAGCAGCGGGTTCAGCCGGAGTTTCGGGAGCAGCTTCTGGAGCAGCAGGTTCTGCCGGGGTTTCGGGAGCGGCTTCTGGAACGGCGGGTTCAGCCGGGGTTTCTGGAGCGGCTTCTGGCGCAGCGGGTTCAGCCGGGGTTTCTGGAGCGGCTTCTGGCGCAGCGGGTTCAGCCGGAGTTTCGGGAGCGGCTTCCGGAGCGGCGGGTTCTGCCGGAGTTTCGGGAGCGGCTTCCGGAGCAGCGGGTTCAGCCGGGGTTTCCGGAGCTATTTCAGGTGCGACAGGTTCAGCCGGAGCTTCCGGAACGACTGGGGTTTCCGAATCGGTGGATGTTGCTTCCGGTTGTTCCGTTTGGGTTGGAGCAGATTCCGTTTTGGTAAAACGCGATTTGTTTCCGTTTAAAGCATCGTTTGCAAGCCAAACGGTAAAAAAGCATAAAAGAAGCCAAACAGAAGCAACATAGATGGTGATTCTGGTGAAAGCGTCTCCGGCTTTTGTGCCGAAAGCGCTCTGTCCGCCCATACCGCCAAATGCGCCTGCCAAACCGCCGCCCTTACCTCGCTGAATCAGAATCAGCAGAATCAAAAAGATGGCAAGCAGCAACAGAATGATGCACAATACGTTTAATAATACATGAACCATGAAAATCCTCAGTCAGGAAAAAGTAGGTGTGGGAAACAATCGTCAAAAAAACGACGACTATATCGAAACCCGGTAAACAGCGAACAAGCTCGTCCGCTGTTCACCGAAATAAATTTTAACGGCAGTTGTTGATAATGCCCATAAAAGCGTCAACTTTCAAAGAGGCGCCGCCAACCAGTGCGCCGTCAATATCTTCTTTGCCAATCAGACCTTGAGCGTTATTGGCTTTGACGCTTCCGCCGTATTGAACGCGAGTGTTCTGAGCGACTTCGGCGCCGAAACGGTTGGTAAGCCAATCGCGGACGAAAGCGTGAACTTCTTCCGCCTGTTCGGGAGTGGCAACTTCGCCGGTTCCGATTGCCCAAACGGGTTCGTAAGCCAGGGTTACGTTAGCCATGTCTTCAGCGGTAAGGTCAGCCAGGGAGCCTTCCAACTGTTCTTTGATGACGTCCATCGTCTTGCCGGCTTTGCGGGTTTCGAGCAGTTCGCCAATGCAAAGAATCGGTTTCAAACCGCCTTCAAGGGCTTTTTTGACTTTCTTGTTAATCAGCTCGTTGCATTCGCCGATAATGTTGCGGCGTTCGCTATGACCCAGAATGACGTAGGTCGCGCCGATGTCTTTGAGCATTGCAACGCTGATTTCTCCGGTGAACGCGCCGTTATCTTCAAAGTAGCAGTTTTCCGCTCCAACGGCAACGTTGGTTCCCTTGCAAACCTGGCAAACAGCGTCCAGATAAACAAACGGCGGGCAAATCGCAACGTCAACATCGGCGATGTCTTTGCAGGCTTCAACAAGCCCTTGAGCCAAAGCAACTGCTCCAGCCTTGTCCATATTCATTTTCCAGTTTCCAGCGATAAAAGGACGACGCATTTTTTCTCTCCAATTAAAATTGGTTTTTAACAACAAAATCTGTTTATATAATGGCATAACACTTTGCCATATTCATAATCCAACGTTCTGATTTTAACATATTTTTAAATATATGAAAGAGGGGGATAGGGGGCTATTCAAAATTTTTTGAAGCGCTACAATGTAGTAGAATATTTTTTATGTTTATAGCCCCTGTAGAAAGGGCGCTTGTTGGCAGTCGGCTCTAAAGGGGAAAGCATTTTTCCTTTTGGGCGTTGATACTTTGCGGCAACGCATTTACAATCAGAGATATCCATGTATAAACAAAGAATCGTTATAACGGGCATGGGACAGATCAGTCCTTTGGGTCTTACAAGGGAACAGCTTTGGGAAGGTCTTTCATCCGGTAAAAGCGGAGTAGAATCTCTTACTCAGCTTCCGCCCGACTCTCCGGTTTCATTTGGAGGCGAAGCGCACGAGTTCGTTAGCGACATTGATAACTATGGCGTTCTTTCCAAAGACGTTAAAAAGAACATTCGCAAAGGTCAGAAGGTTATGAGCCGCGAAACGCGTTTGGGTTTGGCGGCGGCTCAGCGCGCTTTGCACGATGCCGGGTTTGAAGGACCTGCAACTGACGACGGCTCTGTTCCGGTAGACGGCTCGCATTATTCACCAGATCTCAGCGGCATTTATTTTGGCAGCGATTACCAGATTACCATGCCGTTTGATTTCGAGCTGGCGATCTCTAAGTGTTTGAAGGACAATCGTGAATTTGATTTCGAACAGTGGCCGGAAAAAGGTTTGCCTGCCATGAATCCGTTATGGTTGCTTATCTTCCTGCCGAATATGCCGGCGTGCCACGTTACGATGTACAACGATATGCGCGGCGCCAGCAACACAATTACTCAGCGCGAAGCGTCCGGCAATATGTGTATCGAACATGCGTCCCATTTCCTTGACAACGGCGACTACGACATGATGCTTTGCGGCGCCACAGGAACCCGCCTTAACCCCATGAAAGCTCTTCAAGCGTTTAAGAATGAAAAACTTGCAGACGCCAGCTACGTTTCTCAGCCGGATCAGGCAAGCCGCCCGTTTGAAAAGAATCGTTCCGGGCAGGTTCTTTCTGAAGGCGCGGGCTGCGTTGTTTTGGAAACGTTGGCAGGCGCTCAAAAACGCGGCGTAACAATTCAGGCGGAACTGTTGGCTGGCGCGTCGACAATGGCTTCCAAAGGTCAGCTTAAAGGAAAGCCCGCTCCGGCGGATGTGATTCGCAGAGCTGTCAAAAACGTTTTGGAGATCGTTATTTCGCGAGCGGGTTTGACGCCCAAAGACATTGATTTTGTTGTTGCTCATGGGTTGTCAGATCCTGAAACGGACAAAGGCGAAGCGCAGGGAATTGCAGACGTTTTCGGTCCCAATGGCGTCAACGTTGTTGCGCCCAAGGCGAACTTTGGAAACCTCGGCGCCGGCGCCGGCATGGTCGAGCTTATTGCTGGAATTGAAGCCCTGCAGCACGGAACTCTGTTCCCCAATCCCAATTATACAACGCCGGATGAAGACTGCCCGGTTCGGATTGTTACTCAAGCGGTTCCTGCTGGAAACGTATTTATCAACATCAGCATTTCGCCTCAAGGACAAACCTCAGCAACCGTTATTAAAAAGTTTGAGCCTTGATAAAATCGGTTCCCTTTAATTAAAGGAGACGTCTATGTCATTTATCGATAAACTTGCAGCCGCCGTAGAGAAAAAGGGTTCTTCGGTTTTGGTCGGTCTGGATCCCCGCTTTGAATGGATTCCGGATTCGATTAAACAGAGTACGTTAAAAGACCTGAATGAATTTTCAGGTCAGCTGATGTCTTTGAGAACTCATGAAGATACGGATCGGAAAGACGCCGGGTTTGACGTCTCGGAAATTGCCCCGACCGTTTTCTGCGATTTCTGTAGAGATATTATTGATATTGTCGCGCCGTACGTGCCATGCGTCAAGCCGCAAATGGCGTTCTTCGAACAGCTCGGCTCAGACGGCATGGTGGCTTTAGACGACGTTATTCAGTACGCTCGCGACTGCGGTTTGCTGGTGATTTTAGACGGCAAACGAAATGATATCGGCACAACGGCGGCAGCGTATGCCAAAGGGCTTTTAGGTGAAACGTCTCCGTGGGGCGCAGACGCGCTGACCGTCAGCCCATATCTGGGAGACGATTCTTTAGACCCGTTTATTCAAACTGCTGTTGAGCAGGACGCGGGCGTTTTTGTTCTCGTTAAAACGTCCAATCCCGGAGGAGGAATGATTCAAAATCTGGAAACGACCGACGGGCGAAAGATTTACGAAGTCGTTGGAGATTTTGTTCAAGGCAAAGCGTTACAAACCGTTGGTCAGTGCGGCTATGGAAACGTTGGAGCCGTTGTCGGCGCGACGTATCCAAAAGAGCTTGCCGAGCTGCGTCAGCGAATGCCGAACACGTGGTTTTTAATTCCCGGTTTCGGCGCTCAGGGCGGGTCTGCTCAAAGCGTCAAAGCGGCGTATGACGAAAAAGGATTGGGCGCGATTGTCAACAACTCCCGTGGAATCAACTTCGCCTGGAGAACAAAAGCGTACGAATCCTACGGCGAAGAAAAATGGAAGGACGCCGTTCTGGCGGCGACAAAAAATATGTGCGCTGCGCTCAAAGAGGCTGTTAACAATTAGTAATTAATTGACGCCGCGCGCATCGCAAAAGTCTTCTATTCCCTACTCCCTTATTTCCTGTTTCCTTTAATGATATCTGCAATTGTTCTGGCGGCGGGCAAAGGGGTTCGAATGAACTCCGAATTGCCGAAAGTTTTGGTTCCGTTCAAGGGACAGCCGATGGTTGAATACGTTTTAGACGCGTTGGCAAAAGCGGGCGTCGATAAACCGGTCGTGGTTGTCGGATATAAATCGGAACTGGTGGAATCGACGCTTACAGCGGACAACCGCGACAATCGCTGGCAGGGTTTGACGTTCGCTTTGCAAAAAGAACAAAAAGGAACTGCGGACGCCGCCTGGAGCGCGTACGAATCGCTCAAAGATTTCGACGGACCAGTAATCGTCCTGGCTGGAGATCAGCCCCTGACTTCCAGCCGAACGATTAAACGTATGCTCGATCAATGGCAGGAAAATCCTTGCGCTTGTTTGATTGGAACGCTAGAAACGGAAAACCCGTTTGGCTTTGGCCGCATTCTTCGTAACAAGAACGGCGATTTCGTCGGCATTGTCGAAGAAAAAGATGCGACGGACGAGCAGCGCAAAATTCGGGAAGTCAATCTGAGTTATTACGTCTTCAACGCCGCTGACCTCTGGGATGCGATTAAAGAAGTCAAACCGAACAACGCCCAGGGGGAATACTATCTTACAGACTGCCCGGCGGTTCTAAAAAAGAACGGAAAGCGAGTAATTGCAAAAATTCTGCTGGAACAACAGGAAACGTATTCGATTAACACCGCTCAACAGCTTAAAGAAGCGGAAGAGAAATTTGCGGACTAGCCGCAGACGCGAGAAGATTCTGTAAGACGTATTGCGTTTTCTCGTTTCTCGCAACTTAAACAAAAACCCCGAGAGGCTATTTCGAACCTGTCGGGGCGGGGCTTTACCACAGGAATAACAACCTGCGATTTATCGGGGAAACGATATTCTATTAGCGTACGGAGATAGCTTATGCAGAGATATTGCAATCAACGAACAGATTTACTCTTCATCTGCTGAATTGGAATCCTCCGGCATTGGCTGGTTGTCTTCATTGACGTCCGGCGTTTCCTCTGACGGCTGATCTTCCGGTTCAAATTCTTCATCGTTTTCCCGCGGCGGCATTGGCGGCATAGGACGATCTCCGGGTTTGAACTCGCCTTTTCCATTACGCGGGGGCATCGGCGGGAAGGGACGATCTCCGGGTTTGAATTCGCCTTTTCCATGACGCGGTGGCATCGGCGGGAAGGGACGATCTCCGGGTTTGAATTCGCCTTTACCGTGACGCGGTGGCATCGGCGGGAACGGACGATCTCCAGGTTTGAATTCGCCTTTTCCATTACGCGGTGGCATTGGCGGGAAGGGACGATCTCCGGGTTTGAACTCGCCTTTTCCATCACGTGGCGGCATCGGCGGGAACGGACGGTCTCCAGGTTTGAAATCGCCTTTACCGTGACGCGGCGGCATCGGTGGGAACGGACGATCTCCAGGTTTGAAATCGCCTTTTCCGTGACGCGGGGGCATTGGCGGCATAGGGCGATCTCCAGGTTTGAACTCGCCTTTTCCGTGACGCGGCGGCATCGGAGGCATAGGGCGATCTCCAGGTTTGAACTCGCCTTTACCGTGACGCGGGGGCATTGGTCGAGCTTCGGGATTGAAATCCCCGTTGTCGGGTTGACTTTCGTTCATTTCCGGGCGAGGGGGTTCAGGACGGTTGCCGTCTTGCGGTTTAGGAGCGGGTCCTTGAGCCAGAGCAAACGATCCAAACATGACAGCGGCTGCTGCGCTGAGAGCAAATTTTTTGAGATTCATTCTTGTCTCCTTTGTATAAATTGTGGTGATTGTTTAATCTCATTTGAATGACTTATAAAACTTAAACACCGGAGAAAACAAGTTTATTGCAAGAGGAGAATATTTTTTTAGAAAAAATTTGGTTAGGGAATGGGGGGTAGGGATAATTATCAATTGTCAATTAGCAATTAGCAATTATTGAGGAGCGCTTTGCGTCAATTGCTAATTACTAATTACTAATTGCTAATTTTTACGCCGCCTTGCGTTTTTTGCCGATAACGTCGGAATAGTCGCCGGACATGAGAATGCTTTGCAGACGTTCAAACTGGTCGTGATTCTTAAATGAAATAGTCATCTTTCCTTTGCCGCCGGTTCCCTGTGACAGTTTAACTTTCATGCCCATGGTGGAGTAGAACGCGTTTTCCAGCTCTTTTAACTGTGCGGATTCCGGCTTCATGGGAACGACATCTTCCGGGGAAGATTCCGGGTCGTTTTCGCTGTTGAGGAAGTCCCGAACCATGTCTTCCACCTGATGAGCGGAAAGATGATCGCTGACGATTCTTTCCAGGAACTCGCGTTGAAGTTCTGCGTCTTTAAGCGGCAGCAGCGCGCGACCGTGAGCGGCTGAAATAGTATCTTCCCGAATAGCGGTTTGAAGATCCTGGGGCAGGTCGAGAAGACGAACGAGGTTGGCAACCGTTGAACGATCCAGACCAAGGCTTTTAGCGAGTTCTTCCTGCGTACAGCCCTCTGTTTTCATGAGCCGTTTGAAGGACTTGGCTTTTTCAATCGCGTTGAGATCTTTTCGCTGGACGTTTTCAACCAGCGCCAGAATTGCCATGTCGGTGTCGTCAACCTGAATAATCATGGCGGGAATCTGCTGCCATCCAACTGCAATTGCAGCGCGCAGACGGCGTTCGCCGGAAATCAGCTCGTATCGCCCGTCGCTTTTGGGTCGAACGACCGTGGGCTGAAGCAGACCGTGAATGTTCAGACTTTGAGCCAGTTCGTTGATCGCTTCCGCGTCGAAATCGGTTCGCGGCTGGTACGGGTTGGCGTCGACCAGATTGATATCCAGATAATGAATCGTGTCGGTTTGCTGATCGTCCGCAGCTGCAGTCGCAGGGCTTGCAGAAACGTTAGACGGAGCGCTGGCGCTGGAACTGGAGTTAGAACTCTTTTTTACTGGGGTATTCCATTCGTCAAAATCGGCTTTTTGCGGTACTTCGATCCTGTCCGCCGTTTCGGTTGCCTGCGAAACCTGATTCAGCAGCGCCTCAATGCCTCGTCCCAAACGTCTTTCCTTAGCCACGATCCATAACCTCCATGCAAAGTTCGCGGTACGCGCGAGCCGCCCGGCTGCGCGGCGCGTATTCAAATATATTCTGTCCGAAACTGGACGCTTCCGCCAGCGATACATCGCGGGGAATCACTGTTCGGAACACAATTTCACCGAAAAAATCTCGCACGTCGTTTTCCACTTCGCGCGTTAATTCCAGATTGTAATCGACCATTGTCAAAACCACGCCAGCAAACTCCAAACGGCGCTGCTCGTTGTTTCTCACGTCGCGAATAAGCTCGATCATTCTCGTCAGCCCTTCCATGGCGAAAAATTCGCACTGAATTGGCATGAGCGTTTCATCGCTGGCGGTCAAAGCGGTTTTGGTTAACGCGCCGACGCTGGGCGGGGAATCAATCAGAACGTACTGATAATCGCTTAGTCCGTACGCCAGGACGTCTCGCAGACGTTTTGTTTGAACCGGGTCTTCTGCGTTGAGAGCCTGAATATCCGCCAACGACCGCGCGCCGGGCATCAAATCCAGACGCTCTATGCCCGAGTTGACAAGCGAATCGTTCCACGGACGCCCTGTCGCCAGCGGGTGATTTTCCAACGGCGTTTTTCCCAATGCGCTGGTCGCGTTGCATTGGGGGTCGAGGTCAACCAGCAGCGTCGGACAGTTGGAATACGCCAACGCCGCAGACAGATTCACTGCCGTGGTCGTCTTTCCGACGCCGCCCTTCTGATTGACTACGCATATTATATGACTCATTGCGGGGAAGATTATAGCATAAACCCTCAAATCAGAAAAGAGCAATTTTTTAGTAGCGAGTAGCGAGTTGCGAGTTGCGAGAAGAATGGAAGGCGGTAATGAAGCGACCAGCGGGAGCGGAATTACGCAGTTCGCCGAAGGCGAACCAAAAAAGCGCTTGACAAAAATAAAAGAATCGGTATGCTGGGAAAGAAAAAAAGAGACAATATTTATATATAGTCCAGACCATGCCCCACAATCCTGCCAAGCTGTCGACCGAGAACCGCGACGAGAATTCTCGTCAGGTTCTCTTTTCCGGGACGGTAATCAACGCTGCGTTGACGTTCGTCAGCCGAATACTGGGCATGCTGCGGGACGTGGCGACGGCGGCTCTGTTTGGCGTTTCCGGCAGCGTCGTTTTCGACGCCTTTGTATTGGCGTTTCGAGTTCCGAACCTGTTTCGGCGTTTGTTTGGCGAAGGCGCAGTTTCGATCAGTTTTCTGCCCGTATTTTGCCGGCAATGGAAAAAGAATCCGGAGTCCGCGTGGGAGCTTTTGACGGCTATGGCAACGATGCTTTCTGCCGTTTTGGGATTGATAACGCTCTTGGGAGCCGGGTTCTGTTTGGGATATCTTTGGTTGTATCCCGGCGAGCGGTTGGCGGCGAATCTGACGTTAATCATGGTTCCGTATATGTTTCTGATTTGTCAGACGGCAATTTTCGCCTCGGCTTTGCAGGGCTTGAAATCGTGGTTTGCTCCCGCTCTTGCGCCGGTAATTATGAATCTGCTTTGGCTCTGGGCGGTTGTCGCGATCGCTCCGAAAATCGGCGGACCGAAAGAGCAGGCGTATCTTTTAGCGTCGGTTATCAGTCTGTCTGCTGCGCTTCAGCTGGCGCTCCAGCTTGTTGCGCTGAGAAAGTACGGATACAACTTTCAAAGGTGTCTGTTTAATAGAATTGCGGTTTACTGGCGGCGCGCGACTTCCGGATGGGTTGCCATGGCGGTCGGTTTGTCGCTGCTTCAGATTTGCGTCGTCTGCGATACGCTTTCCGCCTGGTTCCATTGCCCGACAGGAACGGTGTCGTCTGTTTTTCTGGCGGAGCGTCTGTTTGAATTCCCGCTGGGTCTGATCGGCATTTCCGTTGCGACTGCCGTCTACCCGCTGTTTAATCAACACGCGGCGGAAAAGAATTTCGCCGCTGTTAAAAAGGATATGTCAGAGGCAGTTCATCTGGCGTTATTTTGGGGCGTTCCCGCGACCGCCGGGTTGCTTTTAATGGGCGTTGACCTGTGTCAACTTCTTTTTGAACATGGACATACGACGTCAGACGACACGCTGAGAATCGGGAACATTCTGGCGATTTACGGCGGCGGCGTTTGGGCGTACTGTCTGACCCCGATTCTCACACGAGGCTTTTACTCGCTCGGGCAAGTCCGACTGCCCGCGTTGGTCGTCGTGATTGCGTCTGCCGTCAATTTAATTTCCAACCTCATTTTAAGCCGAATTTTACCGCCGGAAGTCCTTCAGTTCGCCCTGGCGTTTACAACCGTAATTTGCGTCAGCGGCTCGACATTGGTTTTGGGCGCTTTATGGAAGTTGCGAGTTGCGAGTTGCGAGTTGCGAGACGACGCCAACGCAACATCAACTCCTCACTCCTCACTCCTCACTCCTAACTGTGAAAACAAAGAGACTGCAAAAGACAGGAAAGATTCTTTCCTTTCCGTCTTGCTGAATCCGAAGATTCTCTGTATTATTTTTGCGACT
>CACXSS010000122.1 GCA_902770245.1 uncultured Planctomycetota bacterium
CGGGTTATTTGGCGGCGTTTTCGACTTTGTGCAAACGCTGAGCCAAACGGGATTTCAGGCGGGAAGCGGTGTTTTTGTGAATGAGTTTGGAAGCGGCGGCGCGGTCCAGCTTTTGGAACGTTTTGGGCAGCGCAGCGGTGGCTTCTTCTACGTTGCCAGCGGCACAGGCTTCCCGGAACTTGCGGATGTACGTTCGCAGTTCACGTTTGGCGGAAAGGTTGCGGGCGCGTCGGACTTTGTTCTGACGCAGGTCTTTTTTAGCGCTTTTCAGATTCGGCATAGTTGAATAATAATTAGTTGTTAGTGGTTAGTGGTTAGTGGCAAGTTGCGAGTTTCGAGTTGCGAGTGGCGAGAATTTTATTGAGGCGCTTGCGTCCTTACCACTTAATACTTAAAACTTACCACGAAGTTCTAAAATTATGAGTTCATATTATTGCGCAATTCTTCCAATTTGTCAAGGAGGGAGGCAACGTCTTTATAGTTAAAATCCATCCCGGCGAGCGATTTTAAGTATTTTTCCGCCAGTTCGAGCTGTTTTAAGCCCACCGCCAGACGTCCCGCCTCGTAATAGGCGCGCTTTTTGTTTTCGGCGTCGCGGTCTGGAATGTTTTCAATTGCCTGATCGTAGGAGGAAATTGCCATCTGATACTGTTTAATTGCCTGGAAGCACATTCCCAGCTGAAGACAGCAGACGCCTTTGCGCCGCGGTTCGTTTTGAGCCGGCTGGAACTGCATAATGGCGTTGTTGTAGTCGCCGTTGATTTTGTATCGCAAGCCCAGCTCGTATTTGAACGCCAGATTGTTGGGATAGCGTTCGCAGCGTCCTTTCCAGACGTCGAGTTCTCTGGCGTTGAGGTCCATGCGGAGCTTTTTCCATTCCTCCGAGGTTTTGCCTTTTGTTCTTTCGATGTCGACGAGCTTTTGGCGCAGGTTTCGCAAAGCGGAGTCTTCCAGCTTGTCCAACAGTTCACGGTTTTCGGTTTCTCCGGTTTGTTTGACGGCGTTGGTAAGAACCTTTTCCGCTTTGTCAAACTGTTCCAGAGCGATGTAGTAATCTGCCAGAGCAATGTATCGATCCGCCTCTTTTGGACGTTCCTTGATTTTGTTTTTGAGGAAGTCTTCCTGAGACATCTGAACTTTTTCTCCGCTGGAGCTGGTCGTTTCGACCGTAGCGGCAGTGCGTTTGTCTTCGTTGTTTCGACCGCCTGTTTCGTACAGGTTTTTGGCGACGATAAGCTCTGTAATGTTGCGGGCGGCTTCTTCGTTGCCGTTAGGGAAACTCTGTTCGATTCTGCGCCAGCAGGAAATCGCTTCGTTAAAACGATGAAGAGACTTTAGCACGTTTGCCAAAGATCTGTTGACGTTGATGTCTTTGGGGTTGCCTTCCAGAGCGATTTTCATATACGCCAACGGCGTTTCGGTGAACCCGAGTTCAATACACGTTTCCCAGAGAATTGTCAGCGTTTGGACGTCCCACGGGTTGATTCTCAGAGCTTGCAGACCGCTTTCGATAGCTTTGGGGTATTCTTTTAATCCTAAAGCCTTTTTTGCCGCTTTGCGGGGCGAGCCGATTTTGAAAAAGCCCATCGGATCGCCTTTTTTGTTGTTGTTCCACTTTTTGCGGAGGTTGTCCAGATACGCCTGAACGTAGGTCATGTTGCCCGGGTCGTTGGAAACGCACTGAATGTACAAGTCTGCCGCATAATCGTAGTTCTTCTGATTGAACTGAACGGTTGCGTGATCGTACAAATGTTCCAGACGACGGCGTTTGACGTCGTTCATAGCGAAGGGATTTTCCTGTTCTGGAGCTGCCTGCGCCTGATCGATTTCTTCCTGTTTAATTTCTTCTGATGAGTTATTGCTGTCTGACATGGCGATTTATACTAATTCGGAATTAGGAATTAGAAATTATCTTCGAGCGCGCTTTGCGTAATTGCTAATTGCTAATTACTAATTGAAAGGTCTTCCTTTTTCTTTTGTAAAAATATATTATAATATAAAAAGGTTCTTTTGTCGAGAACCCCCTATAGCTTAGGTTCGATGTTTTTTAATGAGTTTTTAAATAATTTTCCCCTTTTACGCTCATTTTGACAAAATTAAACTCTATGGCTGGCGTGAACGTTTTGATTACTCGTCCGGAAGGACAGACGGATAAACTCAAAAATCTGCTGGTAGAGCAGGGCGCTCAAGTTGAAATTCAGCCGGCAATTGCGATTTTACCGCCGGATTCCTGGGATGAACTTGACGATGTTGTTTATCGTCTGGAAGAGTATGCGTACGCAGTTTTTTCCAGCGTGAACGGGGTGAATATGTTTTTCCGCCGTCTTGCGGAGCTTGACCGCAGCGTTGAGGCTCTCAATTCGCTTTCCGTTGCGGCAGTCGGGGCTGCAACGGCGGCTGAACTGGAACGGCAGGGCGTTGGCGTTCAAATTATTCCAGACGAATACCGAGCGGAAAATCTTGCCGCCGCCATCGTCGAGGACGTTAAAAAGCGCTCAGACGAACGCAAACCGATTAAAGCGGCGCTTTTTCGAGCCAGCCGCGGTCG
The DNA here is from genome assembly GCA_902770245.1 of uncultured Planctomycetota bacterium. Taxonomy (GTDB): domain Bacteria; phylum Planctomycetota; class Planctomycetia; order Pirellulales; family Thermoguttaceae; genus RUG11551. Next base: position 2,549 of record CACXSS010000122.1, read on the forward strand.
GGAGATTCTTAAACCTCAGCTGGAAAGCGTTGGAATTGAAACGACGCAAGTTGTTGTCTATAAAAGCGAAGACGTACTCAATCCGAACCCGGAGATACTGGAAAAGCTGAATTCCGGCGCAATTGACTGGGTCGCTCTGACCAGTTCCGCCATAGCGCAGTCTACGATCAATATGCTCGGCGACGCTCTTCGCAAGGCGAAAATCGCCTGTATAAGCCCGATTACAGCCGCCGTTGTTGAAAAAAACGGGTTTACTGTCGACGCCGTTGCTCAACCCTATACGATGGAAGGGCTGGTTGAGGCGATAATGGAGGCAGTAGGCAGTAGTTTTTTGAAGCGCTTCGCGTAATTGCTAATTGCTATTTGTCCTGTTCCCGGAACGTCAGCCAGCTTAAAACGAGAATCGTCAGCGATGAAACCATCATCACGGCGTCCATGAGCCAGCTGGCGCGGGAAAATGGAATTCCGCAGCTGACGTCAACTGTAAACAGGATAAAAACCAACAAGCAGATTATAACGCTTGCCAAACAAAGTTTTTTTGCCATAATTAAAAATCTGTTTTTATAATTTAGGAAACTGAGACAAGTAGTTGAAAAATGAACTCATTGCTTTTTATGATATATTTTTTTCTACTCGCCCTTTTATAATTTTCTGAATATATTATAATACCATTTTTCAGGAATTCCAGAGGGGAATTGCCAAAAAACGGAAAATTGGAGAGAAAAATGACCCATCCGATAATAAAAGCGGTATATCCGGGTTCTTTTGACCCGATAACGCTAGGACATTTGGACATTATCAAGCGTGCTTCGCGTCTGTTTGACCATTTAATTGTCGGCATTGGCGACAACGCCGATAAAACCGCGTTGTTCACGTCGGAAGAACGTAAAAAGCTGATTTTGAAATCGACGAAAAACATATCCAATCTGGAAATTCAGATTTTTCACGGTTTGGCAGTCGACTTTGTACGCGACTGCGGAGCGAAGATTATGATCCGCGGCGTCCGTCCTATTACCGACATCCCTGCTGAATTGACGATGATGATGGCAAACCGCCGTCTTTCTCCCGATGTGGAAACGCTGATGATGATTGCAGACGGAGAATTGGCTCACGTTTCCAGCTCGTTGATTAAACAGATCGCCCATCTGGCGAGAAACGAGGAACTCGAACGCTTCCTGCCGCCGTGCGTCGTCAAAGCCGTTCGAGCGAAAATCCCTCTGCGGGGAGAGAAGAAGTAGGGATTAACGCTCTTTTGGATTTATTCTTCAAAGGTCAGAACTGGCTTCTCGCGTATTGTCGTCAATAATTTTGTATACGCGAAAGCCAGTATCCAACGATGATTCGTTGGGTTTTACAGATTCTTTTATCAGCGCTCCCGCCCGGCGAATTCGTTCTTTGCCAATATCGCAGATGGTTTTATAGCCCGCTTTGTACGCTTCGCTGTTTTTGTCACATTCTTCCGGAAGTTGAACCATGATAAAGCGCCGCTTTCCGCCGTCTTGAGCGTTTAACTGCATAACCGCGTGCGCCGTTGTGGCTGACCCGGAAAAGAAGTCGAGAACGAGGGCGTCTTTTGCGGTCTGTCCAACTAAAAACTGAATCAGCGTGTCGGGTTTGGGATTGTTAAAAATCTTCTTCCCGTCAAAAAGAGCGTACAGTTTTTCCGTTGTCGCCTTGGTGGCAAACAGTCCCAAAGACGTTACCAGCTGCTGTTTGTGGGCGTATTCAGACAGGAACTCTTTTCGAGCGGGATATTTGGACGTATCCGAAGGGAAAATGATTCGTCCTTCCTGAATCCATCGTTCAAGCTTCTCTTGAGTATACGGGGTTTCAAAACTGAACGTATTTCCTGTAGCGGGGTCGGTAATCGTCCGAACAGGCAGCCCTTGTCCTTTTCGCTGTAAATACTGCCTTTTCCAAAGCCCGCGCGGGTCGTTGTCCGGATTGAAAAAGCCGTTGTTTTCGTCCCGGTCGACGCCCTGAAATCGGAAGTTTGACTTTTCTTTCGCGTAGACCAGAATGTACTCGTGATTTGTTACAACCATGTTCGCCGTCGCCATGCCTTGAGCAGCTTTTTTCGTATTCCAAATAAACGTGCAAACGAAATTGGCAGCTCCAAAAACTTCTTCGCAGATTTTTTTCAGATTGTCAACTTCGTTGTCGTCGATAGAAATGAAAATTGCGCCGTCGTCGGTCAGAAAATCTCTGGCGATTAGAAGCCGGGAATAGATCATCGAGAGCCAGTCGGAGTGGATTCGGCTAGAGTCGAGTTTTTTCTCCGACTGCCGTTTTCTTTTTTCAGTTTTTCCCCCGGTTTTTTCTGTCCAGTCCTTTTCGGACATACGGAAATTGTCTTTGTAAATGAAATCGTTGCCTGTATTGTACGGCGGGTCGATGTAAATCATCTTGACTTTATTCCGATACTCTTCCCGCAAGAGCTTTAAGACGTCTAAATTGTCGCCTTCGATGTACAGATTTTGCGTCTTGTCCCAGTCGACGCTTTCTTCCGGACAGGAACGCAGCGTTTTATGAATCGGTTTGAACGCCTCCTCCGCGGCGGCGTTCTTCCCAACCCACGAAAACTCATAGGTTTCGCCCCCCTCAACGACGCTGCCAGAGAGCGCCTGCTTGAGCGCGTCAAAGTTTATCGACTTTTTCAGAGCGCCGGTTTCGTCCTGCGTTTCTGTAACGCAGTTGGGAAACAGCGCGGCGATTTTGTCGACGTTTTGGTCTGTCAGACCAAGCGTTTGAGGGGCGTTCTTTTCCATGGAAATAACAGTCTGTTTCTTGTTTATTCCTCTTCCTGAGCGAAGAACTCGTTGAGCAGTTGAATTGTATAGATCAAAACGGAACTGGTGAGCCGCTTGCAGCGTTCTGACCGCAGTTGCTTGTGTTCCGGGTCGTCGCTGAGAGCCAGCCAGGCGCCGACGCTTTCTTTGCAAAGAACGCTGCCCGACGTCGCCTTGGCAAAGTTTGGCGCGATGTCCGTTGCCGGGATAAACGTCGGCAGCGGCGTTTCTTTATAGAAGTCCGTCAGCTTTTTCTGTAACGGATACAGATCAGCAGGCGATTCAATAAACAGACTCATAAAGAAGCCCGCGCCGTTTATCGCTCCGCAGAGGCTTTCCTGCCCGCCGTATCCGGTTCTGCCGTATTTGAAGACGCCGAAGGGGAATTGTCGGCACGCTTGAGCCTGATCCGGGTCGACGGACTCGACGGCGTCTGCGTAGGCGAGAATCGCGGCTTTAACCAATCCGAACATGCAGCCGTGTTCTTTATAGTATTCGTACGCTTTTTGAGCGGCTGGCTCCGGGGCAATCGGGACGTATTTCCAAACGGTCGATTCCTGTTTTCTGGCTCGTCGCGGTTTCTTTTCTTTCGATTCTGCCGCAGTTTCTTCCGCATTTCCAAGAGACGTCAGCCCGAATCCTAATCCAAGCCCCAACGCTGAAGTCAGCACATTTCGGCGACTAATCTTATCTTGTGACATTGTTACTTCTCCATCAATTACTAATTACTAATTACTAATCACTAATTACACAAAGATCCACGGATGCGTCCACGGGTTTGTCAGCGCTGTGCTGGCAGCGAGAATTGACCAGAATAAAGCGGCGTACAAGCCGGCGGTAATCCATTTGTTGCCGTTGGCGCGTTCTGCGATGGGGATGAGCGACGTCAGCCAAAGCGGAATGAGCCAGAACGACCAGCGGAAAGCGCACGTTATCCCTCCGTAATTCCGGTCGACAAGCGGACGCATTATATAAAATCCGATTACGACAACGGTCATGGACAGAATGAAAAATCCCAGCAAGCCCAGTTTCGGGTCGGACTTCCAGTTTAGCATCCAGACGACAGCCCCGGCAACGGAGAACGCCCAAAGCGGCGTAAGGGAGAATATCCCGTGATGCCCGACGAGGACGTTAAATGCGTAGACGATTCTGGACGGCTCGCCGCGGTCAACGCCGACGCGGTGTTTCCAGTAGCTGTCACGAATCACGCCGTCGCCGCGGTCGTAGGTGTAGTCGTACCAGTTGTCTCCCGCTTTACGATGAGCGTATGGAGGAACAACCGTATTGTGAGCGGCGTAGTTCGTTCCGAAATATCCAGCGGCGACAATCAGACAGCCCGGCAGGAATCCTATCAGAGCGCGTTTCCAGTCAACGACAACGCAGACCAGCGCCAGGGCGGCGAAAAACGCCAGCGCAGGCAGTTCGCAAACCACTGCAAAGGCAGAAAACAGTCCCGCCAGAAAATAAAACCAGATGAATCGCGGGTTGTCGTTGAATTTGTATTCAAACACAATTTTGACAATCGCGTATAAAGCAACCGAAACCACCGCTGCGGCTGGCAAATGATTTTGCAGTGAAACGGCGTAGGTCGTTAAATACGTCCCGAAGCAAACGCTCCCAACGATAAACGCTCGGGCAAAGGGACTGTCTGTGAGCTTTTCTACTGTCAGAATCGTCATGATAAACAGAATCAGCAGGCACGGAATATGGCTCAACGCTGTAACCGTTCTGACGCATTCAAAGGGGTACTCGGCGCACGTCATTCCTGTCGTATGAACGACCAGCCAGTATATTCCCGCCTGCAGCGTTGGCAGCAGCGGAGGTTTGGAACTGTACAGATGTCCGTCGTGCTTGACCATGTCGATGGTGTCCCAGCCGCGCTGAGCGATAACCTTGTCGATGGCGTACGGCGCGCCGGGAACTCGCATATCCGGTTCAACCAGAGCGCGAATCAACGCCCAGCGGGAACGGTCGTTGGCGGACAGCGTTGGGCGGCGCGTTTGCAGTTTGGGCATTACCTCTTCAAGGTACGCGATTCGCTTGGACTCAATTTCCGCATTAGATAGCCCCATTTCTTTCCAAATCGCGATTTTCCGGTTAACCGCCTGCTGAAATCGGTATTCCTCCAAATCGATGGCTCTAAAATCTTCGATTACGGCAATGCGTCCCATTACCATCGCTATTGACGCGACAATAAATATATAGTATACGTGTCTAAGGGATATTTTGAACATGGCTGATGTTGGTTAGTGGTTAGCGTTTAGTGGTAAGTGGTTAGTTGATAATATTTAAACAAAGCGTCCGCTTTGCGTCCTTACCACTTAAAACTTCTTGCTTAAAACTATCTATATCAGTCATTTTACGATAAAAATGGATTTCCTTCAACCCCAGCCCCTGTTAAATCCTGATTTTTTCGATATAATTTATAAGGAGCGATTAGTCGAGGGATGTCCCCCAGGCAACTCGAAACTATCCACTTACCACTAACAACTTACCACTTACCACTCCCATATTAACTATTTTCCCATGGCATTTTTTTCCGACTTAAAGACAATATATCACATGCTTCGTTCCGGAGCGAAGGGCAACACTCACGCGGAACGACTGGATAATTTCTATTCCGGGCAAGCGAAAGGATATGACGATTTCCGCAAGCGGCTTCTTAAAGGCCGCGAAGAACTTTGGGCGGCTCTTGCAAATCCTGAAATTGGCGGCGGCGTTCCGGAAGGCGGCGTTTGGGTCGATTTCGGCGGCGGAACAGGCGCCAATCTGGAACGCTTTGCAGAAGAAGACCGAAAGAAGCTCAAGAAAATCTACGTTGTCGACTTGGCTCAGTCGCTTCTCAAAGTTTGCAATCAACGCATTGCCGACAAGTTCACCGACGAAAACGGGAACACAAACTGCTGTACGGCGGAAGCGGACGCGACTATTTGGACTCCGGACGAAGGATACGCCGACGTCGTTACGTTTTCGTACTCGCTGACGATGATTCCTGACTGGTTTGCCGCTATGGACAACGCGCTGCGAATCCTCAAGCCGGGAGGAATTATCGGCGTTGTCGACTTTTACGTTAGCCGAAAATGGCCGGCGGAAGGGCTGCGGCGGCATTCATGGTTTACCCGAAGTTACTGGCCCGTCCATTTTAATACGGACAACGTCTATCCCTCGCCGGATCACGTTCCGTATTTGATGAGTCACTTTGAAACCGTCGACTTCCAGGAATACTACGGCAAGATTCCCTATATCCCGATTATTCGCATGCCGTACTATACGTTTGTCGGAAAGAAAAAGGAAACGGGGAGCGCATCATGACGTCAATTTTGGTTTTGGGAACCAACAATCTCAAAAAGCGGGCAGAGCTGGAAAAGCTGCTCGTCGATACCGAGATTCAAATCAAGACGCTTCGCGATTTTGAGAATTCGATTGAGGTTGTCGAGGACGGGTTGACCTTTGCCGAAAACGCCGACAAAAAGGCGTCTGAGCAGGCGATTCAGCTCAATCAATGGGTCTTGGCGGAAGACAGCGGCTTGATTGTCGATTCCCTCAAAGACGAGCCGGGCGTTTATTCCGCTCGATACGCTGCGTTAAAAAAGATTCAACTGGAAAACGGCTATGCGACGTTAGCGGACGCCGCCAGACTGCACCCGGACATCCATTCTTCCGATGATGACAACAACGCCATGCTGTTGGACGTTCTCAAGGGAAAAACCGGCGATCAGCGCAGAGCGCATTACTGCTGTTTTATGGCTCTGTCGAACCCGAAGGGAGAAATCGTCGCAAGAACCTTCGGCTTTTGCTACGGACGGATTCTGACCGAACCGCACGGAGAAAACGGATTCGGATACGATCCCTACTTTGAAGTTGTTGAATTCCACAAGACGTTTGGGCTTTTAGCGCCGGAAGTCAAATCCTGCATTAGCCATCGCGCCCGGGCGACCAGATCGATGATTCCGTTATTAAAGAGATTAGGCAGTAGGCAAGAGGCAGTAGGCAGTAGGGATTGCGCGAAGCGCTAATTCCACATTAAAAAACTCCTCACTCCTCCCTCCTAACTCCTAACTACCCAACCGCGCGACTTTACCAAATGCGCAAATAAAAAAAGAGGTTCCATTGGAACGGACGCCGTCTACTGCGGAGTCGAATCAGACCGTAGGGCAAAAACAGTCTGAAACAAAGTACGTTCTTGAAACCTCTCTTTTTTGATTCGTTTCGAACCATGAAAGTAAAAACTATCGACAGAGGGCAAAATGTGATAATTTCTGCCCTTTTATAAGTGCAAAACCTATGCCAAAGCTCGAAAGAATTTTTAGAAAAGTTTTAAGTCGTTGTAAAATAACGATTTAAGGAACATGAAAATTTTTAAGAACGAAAAAATCGTCCTTTTTGCCTTGCCCAATCCTGCGGATGATGTATTATTTTAGAACGTGTATCAAAATGATACAACAGTTTAATTAGTAATGAGTGATTAGTAATAAGTAATTGACGCGAAGCGTCTCAAAAAATAACTCCTCACTCCTCACTCCTAATTCCTAACTAATTAACCAACAATTTAAAAAATGTCCACTGTAA
>CACXSS010000123.1 GCA_902770245.1 uncultured Planctomycetota bacterium
TATTGCCGTACGCTCAATACAAACTCAAACGGAAACATTGTTTTTTACGAATACGCCTCGACAGGTTTGACAGCAACGTCAACCGCTTCGCTGGCGGCTGACGAATGGGTTTATGTCGCCGCTACCGTTGCAAGGACAGGGACAAACGGGACAAAGCGTACGTATACCAGCAATTTGTATATCAACGGGGCGCTCGCTGCAACGGCAACGGTAAAAGACGTCAATAACGCTGTTTTATGGAACGATGGCAATCTTTGGGTGATTGGAAACAGCGATCTGAGATCTCCCAGCGGAACGCTGAAAACTCTTACCGGCTCCATGGACGAGTTGGCAACCTATAACAAAGCCTTGTCTCAGTCGGTCGCGTTATCGAAATATATGGTTGCGACAAACCAGGTTTCTGAAAAGTCCCTCATGGCAAACGCGACGCTTACTGCCAGTTCCACTTATGACAGCACTGCCAGATTTGTCGTTGACAGAATCAAAGACGGCATCCTTTACGATATATCAGGAAAAAGCGACAACGACAACGATTTCGGCAAAAGCTACTGGATTGCTCAAAATGGAGTTAACAACGCCTCTATTACCGTTGACCTGGGATCTGTGTACAACATTGATAAAATTGATTTGCAAAACTGCCGCAACGCTGGATACGGGGATTCCGGAACCAAGGATTTTACGCTCTACTATTCGACAGACGGCAATAACTGGACGCGTCTTTTAAGCAATACGCTTACAGCGTCTACGGCAAAAGATTCGACCGAGATTATGCCGATTGAATCCTTTACCTTTACTCCGGTCGACGCCCGTTACGTTAAATTTGAAGCAAATTCTTACGTTTTTAGCCGCGCCGGTCTTTCGGAAATGTGGGTTTTCGAACATACCAACTATTGGGGCGTCGGTACGGATTTGTCAAAAGACTGGACGATTGACGGAACGGATAAAACCGGAGCGAAATTCACAGACGTGAACGGCAACACAGGAGCTTATCTTGCTAGTCATGCCGGCTCTATAGCGCTCAACTCTAACGCGGAATTTGAAGTAACAGGCGCCAGAGTTTTCACGCAATCCGGGATGGTTTACGGATCCGGCGGATTGAACAAAACCGGCAGCGGTACGCTGATTCTATCTGATACGCAATATAACGGAGACACGACCGTTTCTGGCGGAACGCTTTTAGTAACGTCGAACTATCTTTCTTCTGAAAATGTAAACGTTTTGTCTGGAGGAAAGTTTAAGTCCGGGGACGTTCTTACCAACGCCAGCGTTAACGTCAATGGGGGCGAATTAACGTTAGGTCTCACTAGCGATTCAATCGGCATTAGCGTAACTGACTTTGCGCTGTCTAACGGCGGGATTGTCAATTATGATATGAATAACCATTCCGATATTTATTACGGATACGATTATCTGGATATTAACTCTTCCGCTTCGATGAGTTCTGGCTATTTCAACCTGACGTTTAATACGGATCAGGATTTATGGCTGGAAAACGCGCCTGCAGAAGGGTATGAGCTTGTTACTTATAGAGGCTCTGACCCGTTTACGTTTAACAACATGGGCGTTTTGGTCAATGGCAGCCCAACTACGGACTGGGTTTTGCAGTTAAATGACAACAGCGTTTGGCTTAGGAAAAACGAAGCTCAAGACGATCTGTATTGGTTTGCTGACAAAGAAGAAGATATCGCTCGAGAATCGTGGACAATAGATCACAATCCGAAATTGGGCGTCAGATTTACCGAGGGTTCAGATACTGCTGCTTACGGCGGTTCAATTTCCATGACGGAAGACGGCTCGTACAAAGTTGGCGCTGAAAAGACCCTGACTCTTTCGGGCGTCATTTCCGGCGCAGGAGCAATGGAAAAGACCGGCGCGGGAACGCTGACGCTTTCTAACGCCAATACGTATTCCGGCGGAACGACGATTGCCGAGGGAACGCTCAAACTGTCTGGAAATGGTACGCTGGGTTCTGGCGCGGTCGAGATTCAATCTGGCTCTACGCTGGAATTGGCAGACTCTAAAGTTGGATTGATCAACGTTCCGTCGTTGACGGGGTCAGGAGCGATTTCTGTAACGTCAACCAGTTTCCTGGCGTTAGCGTCTACCGATCCTCAGGCGTATTATGGAACAATTAGCGTCGATGAAAACAAAAACCTTCATATTGGTTTTAACAACGGAGCAGACCGCGCCGCCGACGTCAGTTTGCCCAATGCGACGGTTTCTCTCGCGTCCGGTTCCAACCTGGGGCTGGTTCACGAAAGCAACAGCGCTAAAGTAAGCTCTTTTACTATTGGAACTCTTAACGGCGTTGCAGGTTCGGTTGTTCGCACAAGCGGGTCTAATGGCGGCGCTGACAATTACTCAACTTTGACCGTTGGTCAAGGCAGTTTTGCCGGCGTCATTGGCGGCAACGCCGGGAATCAGGCTAAAGTGAATTTGATTAAAAATACCGACGGAACGCTGACGCTTTCCGGCGCCAATACGTTTACCGGCGATGTGGATATTACAGGCGGAACGCTTATTATGAGCTATAACGCCAAGACCGGAGGTACAACCGATACCGCTACAGCGCTTGGCAATCCCTCAATTGCGTCTCGACGCATTACGGTTCATTCCGGGGCAACGCTGCTGACAAACAATGGCGGCGGAGGCATCGACGTTTTCGGCGGCGCGGAAGCGCATCCGGCTTTTAGAATTGTTGCCGATGGCGGCATGATCGCTACTGCGACCGACAATTTAACTTCTTATGGAGATCTTGAATTTAAAAACGGCGGCGTTTTTGAAGAACGCGGCGGGCACAGCACCTGGTTTACAATTTTCAACGGCGACGTTTACGTTACCAGCGGCGACGCGACTATTCGGTCGACAAGCGGCGGACGCGGCATTTCTCTGCGCGGCTATCGAAATGGAACAAACCCGGGCGTAACGTTTGACATTGTGAAGAATTCTACTTTGACTCTTTCCGCCCTTTTGAAAGACAGCCCCAACAGCAAGACGGTCGGCTCGTTTACCAAGACGGGCGAAGGGACGATGATTCTCAATAACGGCGGCAGTACATACACCGGAAATATTACCATTAACGAAGGGAAAGTCAAAGTAACCGCCGGTTGGAATAGTTCCAACGCGTCTCCTTTGGGCGGCGTAACCAGCGGAAAAACTGTTACTGTCAATAACGGCGGGGAATTGATTTTCACCGCTCAGGACGCCTTTATTAATGCTCACAGCGAAAGCAATTTCAAATTCGTTGTTGACGGAGGAAAGATTTCCAACGAAGGCGGAGTTTATAACTATCTTACCAATACAACGTTCAGAAACGGCGGTCAGCTTTACGCTTCAGACGGAAACGCAACATGGAAAGCGTATAAACTGCATAACGTGAAAGTGGAACGCAACCTTGACGATTCTGTCGGGGCGCCTGTTACTTTTTCCGCGGATATGAGCAAGCCAAACGCAACGATCGTTTTTGGCGCGAAAAGCGATACGATTAAAGCGGGAACGTCGAAATCGACAATTACTGTCGATGAAATTACCAGCGAAGACAAACTGATTAACGATCACGTTTCCGACCTTGTTATTTCTGCCGTTATTGCTGACCCAACGTACCAAACTTCCGGCGCTCTTAAACACGCAACGGAAATTATTAAAGCCGGCGCTGGCACGATGGAACTGACGGCAGTCAATACGTATACCGGTCCAACGACCGTTTCCGGCGGTACGCTGCTTTTGTCAAGCTCTGGGCGTTTGGCGTCTCCTAACGTTACCGTGGGAGAAAACGCAGCCTTCCAGACCGGAGCCAATATTGGTTCAACAAACGTTACGCTCAACGGCGGCTCGTTTATCATTGGCGAAAACGCCGCTTCGGCAAGCATCACAGCCGCGTCTTTGACCATGACCGACGGCGCGATTTACTTCGACTTCAACGGCTATACAGCCGCAGCAAACGATTACGACCAATTGCTCGCAACTTCTGCAACGCTGACGTCTGGCATTGTCAACCTCACGTTTAACAGCGGCGACGAAACCTCGTGGTGGAATAACGCAACCGACAGCGGATACGTTTTAATTAACGCCAATTCGATGGGCGTTGACTTGAACAGCGTTCAGCTTTACGTTGGAAACGCTGCAACGGACAGCTGGTATTTGACAATGACAGACAACAACCTCGTTCTGATGAAGCTCGACGGACCGGAGCCGCCTGAACCGCCGATAACGGAACCGTATTATTACGCCAATACCGCAGATATTTCTGCCGCCAAGTGGACGATTGACGGCGTCAACAAGAAAGGCGTCAAGTTTCTCGAAGGCGACAGCGCAGCGACGTATGCCAACCCGGTTGAATTGAACGCGAACGGTTCGTTTGAAATCGCCGCTGATCACAATCTGACGGTAACAGGCGCGATTTCCGGCGCTGGCGGGCTGAACAAGTCCGGAGAGGGAACGCTGACGCTGTCAAACAACGGTTCTTCCTTCACCGGGAATTTGGTTATTGACGATGGCGTTGTAATAGCGACTGCTGGCTGGAACGGCGGCAATAAGACCTCGGTTCTGGGTAAATTGCAGTCTGGAAGGAGCGTTGTCGTAAACGAAGGCGGCGAGCTTCGCTTTGCCAGCCACGACGTCCTGACCAACGGCGAGAATTCCTCATTGGTTCCGATTACCGTCAACGGCGGACGCATTTCCAACGCCGGCGCGTTCTTCAATAACCTGTCGAACGTAACATTGAAAAACGGCGCGTCAATTTATGCGGAAGACGGACATGCAACTTATAAGGCGTTCAAACTGTCGGATAACGTTTACGTTACTCGAAACGACGACGATTCTGCCGCCAACCCGGTTCTGATTTCCGGCAATCCGAACAACCCCAACGCCGCTATCGCGTTTAACGTAAATACAACCCGTCTGAACGTGGCGGACGTTACCCGCAACGCCGGCGCGGCGACTGACGATCTGCCTGACCTGATTATTTCCACCCCAATTACAGACGCTTACAATATGAACAAATATGAAGCCGCTTCTGTAGAAAAACTGGGAGAAGGAACGGCAACGTTCTCCGGCGCCAATACGTATACCGGGCTGACGTACGTTTCTGCTGGAACGCTGAACATTACCGGCTCGAGTTTCAAATCCAGACTGATCGTCAGAAACGGCGGAACTGCCGTCATCGACGCCGGCGATGGAACTGTTACTATGAATGCCGATGGCTACGGAAGTTCTTTAATGATCGGAAACGGTACTAACGGAACTCTTATCATTGATTCCGGAAACGTAATTGTCCGCAACAGCGGCAATAACACCGGCAGCGTTCAGCTTGGAACCAATGCCGCATGCGTTGGCGTCTTAACCATCAACGACGGTTCGATGCAGGTTGACGGTCGAATTCTTTTTGCCGCTAACAATGCAAACGCCAATGCAGCGCTCAATATGAACGGCGGAACGCTTACTCTTGGCGTGCCCGGCGCGTATTCGCCCGGCGGCGACCCCGGCTGCGGCGTGCTGTGGTTTGGCGGCGGAACAAGTACGGTCAACCTCAACGGCGGAACGATTGCCATGTACGCCATGAGAAACAACAGTCCTAAAAATGGCAGTACGTTCAATTTCAATGGCGGTACCATTCAGGCTGTAGCTGACAACGACACATCGTTCTTCACCCAGGCTGGCAATATGAAGTATTACGTCAAGCCGGGCGGAGCTATTTTCGATACCAACGGTCATAACGTTACCGTCTCCGCTAACATTGAGCAGGGAATCGACGAAGGCGACGCCGCTGGCGGATTCACGAAGAAGGGCGAAGGAACCTTGACGATGACTCAGGCTCCCGCTTATACCGGTTCAACAACCGTTGAACAAGGTACGTTGGCGTTGTCGGCTGGCGGTACGCTGTATAATCTGTCTGGTGGAAGTCTGAACAACGATGGAACCGTTGCCGTTGCCGCAACTCTTGACGCATCCGGTCAGGCGTTGACGCTCAACAATACTGAAACGTCCAAGTTTGTCGGATCCATCACAGCCAATACGATTGAAAAGACCGGCGAGGGAACTTTTAAGATTCGTGCGGAAGATCTCAGTTCCGTTACAGCCGACAGATTTACCGTCTCTGCAGGCGAACTGGACTTTAGAGGACAGTACAACGGCGATTTGTTCGTCGCTTCCGGCGCCACACTGTCGCCCGGCAATTCCGTTGGCGATTTGACCGTCTACGGCAACGTTACCATGGACGTCGGCGCAACCGGCTTGTTCGAGTTCAGCGCTTATAACGAAGTCGATCCCGAATTCGATACGCTTACCATTGCAAACGCTGACGATTCATTCTCAGTAGATACGAATTCGATTATCAAGCTGTACTTTGAAAATAACGACGCTGACCTTTGGGCAGCGGAAGGCGCAGAATATAAGCTGGTTTCCGATGACGGCTTTGCTTCTGGAACCATCGACTTGAGCGACCTGCTGAGCAACTTCAACGATCTGTTTGGCTTGGAAGGCAGAACGGACGGTCTGTACCTGATCGGCTTGGGCGCTGGACCTATCCCGCCAGGACCAGGTCCTGACCCCGGCTCTGGCGTACCGGAACCGTCCACGTGGGCGCTGCTGGCGCTGGGCGTTATCGTACTATTCCTGCGTAAGCGAGTTAGAAGTTAGGAGTGAGAAGCGCTTGCGCCAACTCCTCACTCCTCACTCCTAATTCCTAACTAACAATCCCATGTCCCCACAAGACCCCTTATATTCACTGTACCTTGAAATACTTCGTACGGAACTCGTTCCAGCAACGGGCTGTACGGAGCCGATAGCGATTGCGTACGCCGCGGCTGTGGTTCGTCAGACGCTGCAAGCGATTCCTGACCGCGTTCTCGTTCAAGCCAGCGGGAATTTGATTAAAAACGTCAAAAGCGTTTATGTTCCCAATACGGACGGTCAGCGGGGCATGGAGGCGGCGGTAGCGATTGGGCTTATTGGCGGCAACGCGTCCCGGGAGCTGGAAGTTATCGCGTCGGTTCAGCCGACTCAGAAAGTTCAGGCGGCGGAATATCTCGCCCGCGGCGTAATAGCCGTAGAATATCTGGACTCGACTCACCCGTTTGATCTCAAAGTGACGGTGTACAAGGACGGCCATTCCGCCATGATTCATTTGCAGGACTCGCATACGAACATCGTCGAGCTGATAAAAGACGGCGCCCCGGTCGAATGGTCTTCCGCGCCCGGCGCCGACGACCCGTCTTCTGATGTTACAAAGATCTATTCTCATTGCGGATCTCAGCCAACGCCCCTGACGGACGACGCCTACGAGCAGCTGTCCGTCAAAAAGATTCTGGATTTCGCCCAGTCCGTTGACCTTGCCGAGGTAGAAGAACTGCTTGAGCGTCAAATTGACTGTAACATGGCGATAGCAGAGGAAGGGCTTCGCAACCGATACGGGGCAAACGTCGGCAAGACGATTCTCAACGCGTACGGCGCTGCGGACGTTAAAGTTCGCGCCCGGGCGTATACCGCCGCCGGGTCGGACGCCCGTATGGGCGGATGCAATCTCCCGGTGGTTATCAATTCCGGCAGCGGGAATCAGGGCTTGACGGTCTCCGTGCCGGTAATCGTCTACGCCAAAGAACTGAACTCGTCCAAAGAAGACCTGTTTCGCGCTCTGATTCTGTCGAACCTGACGGCGATACATATCAAGTCCGGCATGGGGCGGCTGTCCGCCTACTGTGGCGTCGTTTCCGCCGGCTGCGGGGCGGGCGCGGGAATCGCGTACCTTCACGGCGGTCGGTATCGGGAAATCGCTCATACGGTCGTCAACGCCATTGCGATTCTGTCCGGCGTCGTCTGTGACGGGGCGAAGGCGTCCTGCGCCGCGAAAATCGCCTCGGCGGTTGACGTTGGAATCCTGGGCTTTCTCATGTTCAAAGACGAAATGCAGTTCAGAAGCGGGGAAGGACTTGTTTCCGCCGGAATCGAAGCGACCCTTCACAACATCGTCCGACTGGGCAAAGACGGCATGAAAGAAACCGACAAAGAGATCATCCAAATGATGATGGAACGCGCCCAGCCGAACCCGGACAAGAGGAAGTAGCGTGACATTTCGGGGAGTGCGGCGGCTTGCCGCCGCCTTGTCCAATGCCCCGCTAAAAACCTTGGATGAGCCGGCACGCGGCAGTCCCCTGCCGCAAAGAACCTTCACGCAAAGTCCGCGAAGTCCGCAAAGTAATCAATTGATAGACGCTTTGCGGCGGAAGCATCCAAAAATCTTTGAACGCAGGATTGCCCCATCGACCTGCTGGATCGCGGCTGTGTCAGCCGCCGAAGTAATTTAAGCCGCAAAGGACGCAAAGATCGCAAAGAAATTTTTAAAACTTCGCGGACAACCTCCGCGGCTCCGCCTCTCCGCGTGAGGTTTTCCCGTGCGGCAGGGGACTGCCGCGATCTGGGTACGCTCTTTTTAAAAATCTCTCCGAGGGGAGTTGACATTCGATAATCTTTTTCGGATAATAAGTATTAGCCTAAATATTCTCGCAACTCGCAAAGATTGTTCGCCTGACGGCGAATGCGTAATTCCGTTCGCTTCGCGAACTCCATTACCGCCTTTCATCCATTTGCAACTCAAACCATGAAACACACCCTACTATTATCGGCGGCAATTGTGATTGCCTTGTTTACGTCCGCGCAGGCGGAGCGCTATCAGAACGCGGAGATGTTTAACGACGGCTGGTCGTTCGCCCGGGTTGTATCAGGGCAGGAACGGAAGAAAGCGGCGTTTAATCTGGAGTCCCCAGACCGGTTTCAGGTTGGAGACGATTTGATTCCCGAACCGCTGGAGGCTTCTGTTACAGTTCGGCTTCCGCACGACTGGGCGATTTCCGGTCCGTTCGATACGAATCCCAATACGTGGGGCTGGCAGGGAAAACTGCCGTGGTACGGCGTGGGCTGGTATTCCAAAACGTGGCGCTGCGACGACCCGGCGGGCAGGACGTTTGTTCTCGATTTCGGCGGCTGTATGGCGTTTCCGGAAGTCTACGTCAACGGAAAGTACGCTGGCGGTTGGGATTATGGATACATGAGCTTTCAGGTCGATATAACCCCGTTTGTTCAGCCCGGCGACAACCTCATTCAGGTTCGCTGCGATACGCGTCCGCACCGTTCCCGCTGGTATCCCGGCGCTGGCATTTACAGACCGGTTCAGCTTTTAACGTACTCGTCCCCCGTCCGGTTCAAGCCGGGCGACGTAACGATTACAACGCCCAAAGCGTCTGCGGATCAGGCGGAAGTCGTTGTTACAGCGACGATAGACGTCTCCGCGGTCAAAGAGCAGGGCTCCCTCAAAGCGGTTGTAACGCTCAAAGACCCGTCTGGAAAGCCCGTCGCTGAAAAAGAAGCCGCTCTCAACGCTGACGGTGCGTTTGAATGTACGTTTACCGTAGACAACCCGCAGCGGTGGGACGTCGTCAGTCCGAATCTGTATACCGCGACAGTCGCTCTTTACAAGACGTCAGAGCAGGGCGCCTCGCCGCTCGACTGCGTCTTCATTCCGTTTGGAATTCGGGAAATTCAATGGACAAAGGACGACGGCTTTCATCTTAACGGGCGCCGGGTTCAGCTTTATGGCGTCGACCTGCACCACGATCAGGGCGTTATCGGTGCGGCGGCTCACCCGACGGCGATTGAACGTCAGCTGAAGATCATGAAAGACATGGGCGTCAACGCGATTCGCACGTCGCACAACCCGCCTTCAGAGGCATTTCTGAAAGCATGCGACGAAGTGGGATTGCTCGTCATCGACGAAGCCTTCGACGGCTGGCGCGAGAAGAAGAACGATCACGACTACTCTACCCTCATCGACGAGTGGTGGCAGAAGGACCTCGGTGCTATGGTACAGCGCGAC
>CACXSS010000124.1 GCA_902770245.1 uncultured Planctomycetota bacterium
GCGCCCCGGGGATGGTTTTCGGCTGCGTAATTCCGAATTCCGCATTCCGAATTCCGCATTCCGAATTGTCTCCCAGGGGGGGCTTTTATTTTCTTCTCAAATGGATACAATAAAATATAATCAACAATCGTAAGTTAAATCCGAGTTTCGGTTTGTTTTTATTGAAGGAAGAAACCATGTTACAAGTTTACGTCAACGGAAAGTTTTACGACAAAGATAAAGCCGTAGTAAGCGTGTTCGATCACGGTTTGCTGTACGGCGACGGCGTTTTCGAAGGAATGCGCTCATACAACGGGAAAGTGTTTCGGCTGGAAGACCACATCAAGCGTCTTTACGAGTCCGCCCGATCCATCTGGATTGAAATTCCCATGACTCAGGAAGAGATGTGCAAGGCGACCAACGACACCCTCGCTCTGAACCAGATTCAAAACGGATACATTCGTCTGGTCGTAACCCGCGGCGGCGGAACGCTTGGTCTGGATCCCCGCAAATGCTCCAATCCGAGCGTAATTATCATTACAGACTCTATCGCCCTGTATCCGGACGAACTGTATCAGAACGGTCTGGAAATGGTAACGGCGGCAACGATTCGCACCTCTCCCGCCATGCTCAGCCCGCGCGTTAAGTCGCTCAACTACCTCAATAACATCATGGCGAAAATTGAGGGCATTCAGGCTGGCTGCGACGAAGCTCTGCTGCTCAATCAAAACGGAGAAGTTGCGGAATGCACCGGCGACAACATCTTCATCGTCAAAGACAGCGTTTTAATGACCCCGCCGCTGGTTGCAGGAATTCTGGGCGGAATTACCCGTCAAACGGTTATCGAACTGGCGAAAAAAGCCGGTATCGAAGTTCAGGAAACCGCGTTTACCCGCCACGACATCTACTCGGCTGACGAGTGCTTCCTCACCGGCTCCGCTGCGGAAATCATCCCGGTTGTCAAGCTGGACATGCGTCCGATTGGAACCGGCAAGCCGGGCGAAACAACCTGGAAACTGATTAAACTGTTCAAAGAATTGGTTAATGGCTAGACCGAACCTGGATATTGAAGTTTACGAAGAATCGGCAATCGAGCCTGAATTGAGCCAGGAAATCGGTCAGCATTTGTACGACTGCTTTTCCTGGCGTCAGGCGATTAACGACCGCACCAGAACGTGGTACGGTCAGAAGCCGGAATATACCGTTATCGGGCGAGTCAACGGGATTCTTATCGCCCATACGGCTATCGTAGAACGGCGATACCTGACAAAAGACCAATGTCCCGACGGGCGCTTTCCAACCGATCTCGCCGTTATAGCGCAGGCGCAAATCGGCGCAGGCATTCAGGGCGTTAGCGTTGCTGAATCGTACCGCCGCCATCGTTACGGCATGGAAATTCTCACTGCCGCCATGATGCAGGCGATTGACGCCGGGTATCCCATAGCCATTCTGCACGCCCCGCACTCGCTCGACGCCTTTTATTCTTTGCTGGGCTGGCGCTGGGACAACGACGTCGCGTTCATTTTAGACGCCTGGAACAAGCCCGCTCACACCCAGCCGGGCAACTGCTGCATGACCGCAGATTTGACGTAAGAAGTGCTTAGTGCTTAGTGCTTAGTACTTAGGTATTGTTTCTGCACCCTATGCACTATGCACTACGCACTATGCACTCTCTTCAAATTGTCTTTTTTGATTATTTCTGTAAAAATTTGGTCAAAATGAGATTTTTTGTTTGAAAATGGATAATTCTATGCTATAATAATGAATAAGGTAGATTGGATATTTTCTGTCTGGCGCTATGCCAGAAGGAATCCAGTCGTGATGATTTGTATATATTAATGACTGTTTTGCTTTCCCCGTTAAAGGACAAAACCATGAATAAACCTGTTGTATCATTTTCCCGTTTTGCTGCAGCGCTGTTTGTTGTTGCAGCGTTGACTGTTTCGACGTTTGCAGATTACGTTCCGTTTGTCAAGGTGGACGTAAACGGTTATAACAATAGTACCGATAAAAACACGTCCGGAACTCTTCCCGGTTACAACGCCGCCAATTTCGCCAACGCCACGCTGACAAACACGCTCAACATTTCGCCGGAATTGGGAATTTCGGTTACAACCACTCGTATTACAACCAAAACCAACCGAGATCGAGCCAACAGCAGTTGCGACGCGCTGACAAACGACTTCATCTTTGAAAATGCGACGGGAAATACGGTTTCGTCAACAATTGCCGGCTTGGTAGTTGGAAAAGAGTATTCTTTGACGGTTTACTCTCACGACACCGGCAGCGGAGCGAGTTCGGCGTCAAGCTGGACTTTAGCTCAGGGCGAAGGCGCCGCGGTTAACATTGGGACCGTAACAAACGATCAATCTGCTCACAAAACTACAGACGCCAACACGCATTTGACGTACACGTTTACCGCTGAAGCAAATACAGTCGTTCTTACTGGCTCCATTGCCAACGGGTTGGTTGTTCTTAACGGTCTGGAACTTCACGAATCGTTCGACGCCGCGTCCGGCTACACCCGCTTTGACATCAACTCCAACCACAAAGACGGGTCTGAAACGCGAATTATGTCGCCTCGTTCTACGGAACTTTTTGTTGATAACACCAATACGTCCAATACCGCCACAGCAACGGCTCCAACTGGAATTACAATGACGGTAACGTCTGACAACGTTCTCAATTCCAGAACGCGTAACAAGACCAACGCGTCAGTTGATATGAACATGTTCAACGACTTTGTCTTTTCCGGATCAAAAGTTCCGTTTACAACAACGTTGGATAATTTATCGGCGGATTCGATTTATCGAATGACCGTTTACGCACTTGACCCGGGGCAGGATCAGTCAGCCGGCATTTGGACAATGACCAACGCCAACGGCGAAGAATTGTTCAAAGCTGCGCATAATCCAACCTTTTCCAACGCCGCTACGTGGTCGTTCACTCAAACTTTCAAGCCTGGAACGACAAGCGTTTCCATGCTGGCAGAGCGCAACGGTAAAGATTTTACGATGTTTAACGGTTTGGAACTTCAGGAAATTAACGCCAATACGTCAGATTACACGTGGGCTGCCGGTCGAGCGCAATGGCTTGCCGACGGTAAATGGGTTGACAAACAAGGCGTTGCTGGCGTTCCCGCCGCTGGCGATATCTGCTACGTAACCAGCCCGGATCCGACGGGTATGAATACCAGCTACTGGCTTGAAACCACAACAACGCCTTTCGACGCAACGCTGGTTATGGCGTCCGGTTCCCGATTGATTTTCAAATCAAACGCAACGGCGAACGATATGCTTCTCGACGGCGGCTTCATTCATCATGGAGAAGAAGATAAGACGTTCTCTTTAAGCGGTAAATTGTGCGTTACCAGCGATTCGACGATTGATATTGACGATGGAAGCAAGCGAACTCTGCAAATCAAATCGACGCTGTCCGGCTCCGGAAATCTGGCTATTAACGGCAACGGTTCCGGCAACGCTATTGTGGAGATTTCCAACGCGAACGCTAATGGCTATAGCGGTCAGTTTTTGCTAAACAATGCAACGCTTAAGCTGTCCGGTACAGAATCCACTTTGGGAACCGGGGCGTTAGATATTCCGTCCGATTCCAAGCTGTCTATGGCAGGAACTCGCCGCGGTTTGCTTAAAGTTCCCGCTCTGACGGGAAACGGTCCGATTTCTGTCGATGACACCAGTTTTCTGGCTTTAGCAACCAGCGACCCGCAAACGTATAACGGTACAATTAGCGTTGCGAAAGATAAGGCTATTCACATTGGTTACAACGACGGCGCTGACCGCGCTGGCAATGTAAGTTTGCCAATCGCAACGGTTTCTTTAGCTTCCGGTTCAAACTTGGGATTGGTTCATGAAAATAACAGCGCCAAAGTCAGTTCGTTTGAAATTGGAACGCTAAATGGCGTTGCCGGGTCGATAGTCCGCGCATCCGGGTCTGTCAATGCGAGCGGAACCAACTTCGCTACTCTGACAGTTGGTCAAGGCGATTTTGCCGGCGTTATCGGCGGGAGCAACTCTTCTCAAGTCAAAATGGCTTTGGTTAAAAACACCGATGGGACGCTGACTCTTTCCGGCGCTAACGTTTACACCGGCGGTACGACCATTGAAGCAGGTAAAATTGTTCTCTCTGGCGCGGGTACGCTGGGCGCTGGCAAAACAACCATCGGCGAAAACGGAACGCTGGAATACAACGTTGCCGACGGCGCTGAGAAGACCGTTGGAATTACAGCCGCCAACGCGATTACCGGAACGGGTTCCGTTCTGAAAACCGGCGCTGGCGTTTTGAAAATCAATAACGAAAATGATCCTGGCACGTTTACCGCAGACGCGTTCTCCGTCGAAGCAGGCGAACTGGACTTCAAAGGCGATTTCGCCGGCGATATGATTATCGGCGCTCAAGGCGTTCTTTCGCCCGGCAATTCGACGGGAACGCTCAGCGTTACTGGCAACGTTACCGTTGACGGCGCTGCTCTGTTTGAATTCGATTCGTTTGACGATGGTACATTTGACAAGTTGTTCGTTCTCGGAGCCGACAACGCGTTTACCGCTGCCGATGGAACGATTGAACTGTCGTTCCTCAATAACGATGCCGAAGCCTGGGCGGCGCCCGACAGCGCGTATCAACTGGTTGCTAACGAAGGGTTCCAGACCGGCGACTTCACCTCCTGGCTGACGGACGACTTCGGAGGCTTGTTCGGATTAGAAGGCAGAGCCGACGGCTTGTATCTCGTCGCCGCAGCTTCTCCCGAACCCGGCTCCGGCGTTCCGGAACCGTCAACTTGGGCGCTGCTCGTTCTTGGCGCTGCTGGGTTGCTCTACTGGCGAAAAAGAAAATAACAGGCGAGCCACGGGTGTAAACCCGTGGGTGTGAGCGAAGCGAACGTAGTGAGGAGTTGGCGCAAAGCGTAGGCGAACGATTCTTTGTCCCGCGCCTTCGCTTTGTTTAGTCTGGTTCGCTGCAGTCCTCTGCCGCATTCGCCGAAGGCGAAAAATTTGGAGTGCGACGGCTTGCCGTCGCTTTTTTTCTTCAGCGGACTTCCGTCCGCACCCCAGAAACGTTTTCGGGGCGCCTAAGCTTCATTTTTCTACGGTCTTTTTATTTTTACAGTTCTGCTTTTTTGCTCTATTTTCATAAAGTTTCGGAAATTTCCCCCATTTTTTCATCAAAATGGTTGACAAACTTACAAAAGTAGGTTATTTTATATATATTTAATGGAGATGTGTATACCAATCGAAGAAACGATTACTATTTTTGTTATCAGGCAATCCCTACAAGATACAAGATGAAAACAACATTTACTAGCAGCGCAGCCCAACTTCCCCGCATTTTAACATGCGGTGGAATCGTCTTTCTTTTGATGGGTCTTTTTCTGTCAGGTTCCGTTCAGGCTGATATTCTGGTATTGAAACAGTCTCAGCCTTCTGGACACGACTGGAACACCGTAGCAGATTTCGATAACGTTGCTTCGTGTACCGGCGGTTATCGCGTGGTCAATAGCGGACGAGTTATTCGAACGCCCCAGGCGAATTCCAATCCAAGTATAACTGCCATCTACTTGGGATATACCTACGATGTCGCCACTGGAACCTATACGGTTGTTGGAGAGGAAGCTCGATCTCAAATGGGGCTTAAGAATCAGGGCGCTAATACGATTACGATTGAAAATCTGTATTTGGGCAACGGTCAGGTGTTGGCATGGGGAGTGGAAAAACCGACTCTTGCTGGAAAGATATTCGTTGAGGGCGCACGATCCGAAATTAACGCTCAAGACACTCAGGTTTTCTATATTTCTTCTCAAATTGTTAAAGTAACGCCAGACTCCTGTTTGGACTTGGTTCCTTTTAATAAAAACGGCGGTACGGGCGAAATTTATTTCATAGGCGAATCCGAAATCAATTGCCCACTTAATCTGAAAAACGGTAAGATTTTTTTTGACGGTAAAAATACTTTCGGTTCTGATTTTGCTTTAACGCTTCAGGATGGAACAGGAATCGTCATGGGCGCTGATTCTGTGGGAACGGAAGGAACGACTATTACCATTAACGGAACTGCCAGGTATGTTCACAAGGCAGGTACGTTAGCTAATAAAGTGAATCACAGCAACGTCCTGATTCCAGAAGGTTCGACTCTTAACGCTAAGAATAATTACGATGCTGGCGCGACAGGCTCAATGGTTTTTGCTGGCGAATTGCAGGGAGTGGGCGCTTTGGTTGTCGATACTGTTGGAACATCAAATACCAACTCTTTAACGCTGGGGCATTCTGAAAACTCCTTTACGGGAACGGTTAGCGTTAATACGGGAAAGCTGCAATTTACGGTGAAGGGACAAGATAACGTTACTTATACTGGAACCAACGCACTGATTAACGCCAAGTCCGTTACGGTTGCCAGCAACGCGACAATTGACGTTGGCGCTACAACGCAAACGTTTAACAATCTCAGCGGAGCGGGAACGGTTACTGTTAGCGACGGGGGGAGTTTAACGCTCAATTACACTTCAGAAACCATTTTTTCCGGGATAATTTCCAGTACGGAAGAAGTTATTAAGACAGGGAATGGAACGCTTAGAATTGATGGTAGAAATGATGGAAGTACAAACATTGATTGCCCTCTTAATGTGAATCAGGGTCAGCTTCATTTGAACGGGACAGACGTATGCGGTTCTAATTTTGCGCTTACGCTTCAAGATGGAACGTCAGTATTATTGAGTGGTAATAATATTGGTAAACCTAACACGACTATTACGGTCAATGGATCCGTCCGATACGGACACTGGCAGAACACATCAGCCAACAAAGTCTGTTATAGCAATCTGATCGTTACAGAAGGCTCAACGCTTAACGCTATTAACAACTACGATGTTGGCGCCAAAGGCTCAATGGTTTTTACTGGCGAATTGCAGGGAGCGGGCGCGTTGGTTGTCGATACTAAAGGTTCAACCAATACCAACTCTTTAACGCTGGGACATCCTGAAAACTCCTTTACGGGAACGGTTAGCGTTAATACAGGAAAGCTGCAATTTACCGTTCTTGGATATGATAACGAAACCTATACCGGAACCAACGCTTTAATCAATGCCGAATCGGTTACGGTTGCCAGCGGCGCGACAATTGACGTTGGCGCTACAACGCAAACGTTTAACAATCTCAGCGGAGCGGGAACGATTACTATTAGCGAAGGCGGCGCTTTAACGCTCAATAACAATCAAACGACGCTCTTTACAGGTTCTATTTCCGGTTCTGGCAAGGGAACGGTTGCCAAAACCGGCGCGGGAACGCTGTTAATCAATGCCGCTCAAAACGCTGTTGATGTACAAAGTCTGGTTGTTTCTTCCGGCCGACTGGATATGAAATCGTATTTCAAAGGCGATTTGGAAATCAATAATTCTGCTACGTTCTCGCCGGGCAATTCTATTGGAAAGCTCGAACAGACAGGGAACTTTACTCTGGATTCCGGCGCGACGCTGTTAATGGAAATTGGTGGAACGGACGCTGAACTCAACGATCAGCTGATTGTCAGCGGCGATTTTAGCATTGGAAACGACGCGATTATTGAACTTCTTCTGGCTGACAACAGCAATTTTACGTCGGGCGATAAATTTACCGCTCGGATTATTGCGAATACATTAAATGGCAATAATCCCGCTGATGGCGACGTTACAAGTCTGTTTGAAGACTATTTAGTTCCCGGCTGGCCGTTCTACGATCTGTCTGTTACTAAAGAGGGAAACGTATACTCCATTCATGGAACATACGACCCCAACGCCGTGCCGGAACCGTCCACGTGGGCGCTGCTCGTTCTTGGCGTTGTCGTATTATTCCTGCGTAAAAGAGTTAGGAGTTAGGCAAAATAAAAACAGACGCTTTGGCGTTCTTCTGGAACTGCCTAGCAGTTCAATATTTCTAGCCGTGGGTTTTAACCCACGGGATGAGTGAGGAGTTGGCGCAAGCGCTCCTCATTGGTTATGTAACGTATCAAAGTGCGGAAGCGATAGCTTCCGCTTTTTCTTTTACCAAAAACCCCTCCTGGATCGCGAGCGATAGCTCGTCTTTTTTCTTTTACCAACCCTCTCTATTTTGCAGCATTGGCGCCAAGGCGCCAAAAAGAAAGCGGCGCCAAGGCGCGCGCACTCCGAAAAATTTCCGTTCGCCTTCGTGAACTCCGTTACCGAATCCCAATCTCACCCGACTATTTCTACCTAAAATTCTCAAAAATTTTCTTAATTTTTTTATTTTGCTCTCTCGGATTTTCAATTTTAATGTATAATATAGAATAAGTAGTAATATAGGATATTTCCCAATTTATCCTTTTCAGGAGTAAAAATATGAGATTCCATAATTTGTTAATCCGAAGCAGTCTTTCCCTGTTTTCGGTTTTGGCGCTGATTGCGTCGATGTGTAGTTTTGCCGCGGCGGAAACCGTTCCTGTCAATGGCATGAACGATTCTACAAATTACACCGACGTTGACATCGTCGATACGTTGGGAAAAGCGGCATACACCCACAAAGGGACGATTACCGGCTCGTCCTCTTTGACGATCAACGCGCCCGAAACGAACAGCAATTATCGTCAATGGCTCGGCGGCGCTGACGGCTCGTACACCTTTACCGGACCGATTACCGTTAACGGCGGTCAGCTGCTTATAAGTACGGGAACGCTGAAAACAAATAGCATCAATCTCAACGGAGGGGATATGTACGTCATGTATACGGACTGCCTGCCTCACGATGCTGTTATCAACGTTGGCGCCGGTTCCATGTTAGACCTGGAAAGCAAGGCGAACGCGATTAAAGGCGCAACGATCAACGTCAGTCCCGGCGGCAGTTTCCGACTTGCCTCTCAGAACCTCAACGACGCAACAGAGCCGGTAACGCTCAATATTGCCGGCGTTGGCAGACGGTCGTCAACGTATTCCGGGACGTACGATTCTCCCGGTGCAATCGACGTTTACGGCGATAATGCCGATGTAAACCTTACCGCTAACATCCATTTGACGGATGATGCAACCATAAGCCTTGTTCACATGAATACCGGCAAGCAGTTGCTTATTCGCGGAACGCTTACCGGTTCTTCCACTGCAACGTTTTCCTCTGACAACGCTGGCAGATGGATTCGTTTGGTTGCCGGCGAGGCTAATAACGGATTGGATATGTCGGGATTCTCCGGCAATATCGTTGCTGATAATGTCAAGCTGCGTTTATTTACCACCTCTCTCGGAACCGGTTCCAATATCACGGTTCAAAACTCTGCAACTGCTTATTTTGACAATACCGCCGCGCTTAACAATTACACAGGCAGTTTTACAGTCAACGGCGCTACAATCGCTCTGGAAGCCGACGGCAAATTAAACAACCTGTCTGGAGACGCCAACGGAACGGTCAGCTACGGCGCTAAAGCGTTGACGCTCAACAATACTGTAGACACCGTCTTTCCCGGTACGCTTACTGGAACCGGCGCTGTTACCAAAAACGGAACAGGCGCGTTGACGCTGACGCATAACCTTTCCGGCGTCAAGGTTACGTCCAAAGCGGGAACGCTTGTTTTGGGAACCGCCAATAACGAAATTAATATCGGCTCAGCTTCCGTAATTAAGGCAGACGGCGGCGCCGTTCGCGCTGACGGCAATATTGTTGTGAATTCTGGATACTTGTCCGCCGGTGGAACCTGGACGGGAGACGGGAGCATAACCGTCAACGCCGGCGGCGTTCTGCGCGCGAGCGGAACCTTTACGTATCCTAAAGGAATTACTCTCAATGGCGGTATTCTGTTCAACGACGGCGACAACAACTCTTCTGCCAAAGCTATTGTTGCCGCTCCGATTACAGTTACCGCTCCCAGCAAAGAGCGGTGAAGTTGACCTGACAGGAGGTCTGTATGGCTCTGCCAGTTTGACAGTCAATTCTGACAGCAACATGGGCTGGGTATATTTCATGGGCGAAGGCGACTTTACGGGTACATTAATCCTCAAAGGGAAAATCGTTACTGGCGCGACCGGTAAAGGAAGCGCTGGCAGTCCTGCAAGTACAACTCCTTATCTCGGTTCGGGCGAAATTCAACTCGCCGGCGGTCTGCTTCTTAATAACAACAGTTACTGGGACGTCCCCAATACTATCAACGTTGTTTCCAACTCTGAAATTAGAGCTGGTTATAGTAAAGAATTTATGTTCTCAGGCAATATTACCGGGGCTGGAAAGCTAACCGTTCAAAACGACAATTCCTGGATTATTTTGAAAACCTCTTCGCCAGACAATTCGTTTACCGGCGATTTTCAGGTCAACTACAGCAACAGCGGTTCACAAGGCAGAGTGCGGTTTGCATCCGATCAGCCCTTGGGCAAAGGCGTTGGTCAGGGAAACATTTACGGTACGCTGGATATGAACGGCTTCAGCCAGGTCTTTAAGGGTTTGCATGCCGATTCTGACAAAGGACCGATTTACAACAATACTGAAAATCTGTCCACCTTGACGATTGACACAACATCCAAGGACTTGACGTTCCCGAGTTCCATTAGAGGAAACATTGCTTTGACAATCACAGGCGACGGAAAACAGTCGCTCAGCAAAGCCCCGGAATATACCGGCGCAACGACGGTGGAATCCGGAACGCTGGCTCTGTTGGCTGGCGGGACGCTGTACAATCTTACCGGCGGCAGCGTTAACGACGACGGAAGCGTTGCCGTCGCTGCGGCTGTTGACGCGTCTGGTCAGGCGTTGACGATTGACAATGCTGTCATGACAAAGTTCGTCGGGTCGATTAAAGCTGGATCAATTTTCAAGACCGGATACGGAACGCTGAAAATTTACGCTGACGAGCAAAACAAAGTAGTTGCTGACACGTTTACGGTTTCCGAAAGCGAGTTGGACTTCAAAGGCTATTACGAAGGCGATCTTGAAGTCATCAACGGCGCGTTCTTCTCTCCCGGCAATTCCGTTGGAGAAGCCAACATCGCCGGCAATATCGCGTTTGTAACCGATACCGCCGATTCAAACGGCTTTGCGTACTTTGAATTTGACGCCTTTACCGGCGCGGACAACAATCACGATGTTCTTGTTCTCGGAACTGACAATCTTTTCACAGCCGCCGACGGCGTTGTTCTGCTGGACTTTGCAAACGACGACGCCGAGGACTGGGCGTCTGCTGGCGTAGATTATCTGCTGGTAGCTAACGGCGCGTTTGAAGACGGTAAAGATTACACCTCCTGGCTGTCGCCGACGTTCACAGACCTGTTTGGCTTGGAAGGCAGAGCGGACGGCTTGTACCTGATTGGTCTGGCGGCTCCGCCCGAACCCGGCTCCGGCGTCCCGGAACCGTCAACGTGGGCGCTATTGGTTCTTGGCGTTATCGGTTTGCTCCTTCGTAAGCGAGTTAGGAGTTAGGAGGGAGGAGGGAGGAGTTGCGCAAGCGCTCCTCATTGGTTATGTAACGTATCGGAATGCGAGAGCGTTAGCTCTCGCTTTTTCTTTTACTAACCCCCTCCCGGATCGCGAGCGATAGCTCGCCTTTTTTCTTTTCCACCCCTCTCTGTTCAGCCCGCGTTGGCGCCCCAGCCGTCAAGTACGAAAGCGGGCGCCTGAGCGCCGCACTCGCCGACCTTCAACTCCCTTTCCTTTTTACTCCTACTCTTGGCGCCACCCCTCTAATCCGTCTTCAATTTTAGAATTCTCTTTTCTTTTTTGTCAAAATAGAGAAACTTACTGGACGTCAAGTCGTACTAAATACTAAACGTAATTCATGTCATTTGGGAGAAAGATCCGAATTGGGAACGTTTTGAACGTCTTTCTGACGAATTGAACAGACAAATTATCTTAACGGCTTGAGAACCGCTAACCTGTTTCTGTGAAAATTCTGAAAAAAATCAAAAAAATTTCAGAAAAACGGTTGCAAAAACTTAATTATTTGGTATGATATAAATACAGCTTGAGAGGTTTCTCAAGTCCGAAGCAAATTGACGCCGTCGACCAACGGACGGATTGCCTGTTTGTTTCCATATAATTGTATTTAATTACTAGTTGGAATAGAGCTTTTGTTCTAAGTGTGGAAAACCCGCAGACGCTTTTTCCCGGAGGATGTCGAATTCGTATTTGGGATTAATTTTCTGAGATTTTCGTCCTGGAATTAATTGTTGAATTGAATTTTTCCTCAAACCAATAACAGTCAACATGTTTTCAATTTCCCTTGCTGCAGTAACAGTTCTGACCGCTTTCGGCGCAATAGCCGTATTATGGGCGCAGACCTCGTATGCCGCAAGGAGGCGCTCGGAAGGTTCTTGTCATTCATCGCCTTCTGATTCCTGGTTGAGTAAGATTACCTCTCAACCCGAAAAGAAACCGCCGCTGGCTGTTCGAGAAAGGCTTCTTCGGTTGATGATGATTTTTGAAAGCGCTGTTGTTAATCGTTTCTCGTTTACCAAGCTGTCTTCTTTTATGCAGCGTTGCTGCCATGATGGACGCGTCCAAACCAGTACGCGAGTCGGTCTTTTATCGGCTTACCTGTATTATTTTGGAACGCGGTCTGGCGGTTCGCCGGTTTTGAAAACCATTCAGGCGATGTTATGCACTGCGTGGGGCGTTTTTTCCTTCGGAAAGAAGCGGCTTTGTCTTGCTCTTGTACCCGTCCGGGTTCGAGACGAACGCAACAGACATATATAATTTCGTCTTTTATTTTGACATTTTCACAATAGATTCAAAGTTCATTATTCCAGCGTAAATTTATTTTACGAGGATTATTTTGAATACTATACTACTCTCATTGGCTACAATGGAAATAGCAGTATCAGCAGCGCTGGCGTTTATTGTCGGCGCTGTTATTGCCGTCGTTGTAGTTCGAATTCTGGATAACGTCCGCAAAAAAGACGCTGCGACTGAGGCAAAACGCATCCTTACGGCGGCGGAAGAAGACGCTCAAAGACAAATCAAGGCGGCAGAGCTGGAAGCGAAGGAAATTCGTCTGACGGCTCAAGCCGAAAAGGAAGAAGAATTTCAGGCTCTCCGCGAGGACATCAAAGAGCGGGAACGAAGCGTTCTGAAACGGGAAAAGGCTCTCGATCAGACCGCTGAAAATCTGGCGCAGCAGGACAAACTTATCGAAAGCACAAAACGCAAGCTGACGGAAAAGATCGGCGACGTCCAGCTTAAACGAGACGAGCTTAACAAACTCATCGAGGTTGAACGTCAAACGCTGCACGAAGTCAGCGGGTTGAACAAACAGGAGGCGACTGATCGTCTGTTATCGATTCTGGACAGACAGCTTCAAACGGAAACCGGGGCTTTGATTCTCAAACACGAAAAGAAGCTCAAGGAAGAATGCGAAGAAATGTCTCGGGAAATCCTGTTGACAAGTCTTCAGCGCTACGCAGCGGCTCATACGGCAGACGCTACAACCAGCACCGTTGACATCCCTTCAGACGAAATGAAAGGGCGCATTATCGGCCGTGAAGGCCGCAACATTCGCGCCTTTGAAAAGGCGACAGGCGTAGACGTCATCATTGACGACACGCCGGGCGTCGTTATCGTCAGCGCGTTTGACAACTTCCGCCG
>CACXSS010000125.1 GCA_902770245.1 uncultured Planctomycetota bacterium
GCTCAACGCCGTTTTCATAACGGCAATCAGGTTGGCAACCGAGATGTTTTTGTCAATCATCAAGCCTTCGCACTGATAGAACGTATTTTCATGGCAGGCGTCCGTCGCCTCGTTGCGGAAACAGCGGCCGGGGAAAATCGCCTTTAACGGCGCACCGAACTTTTTCATCGTTCTAACCTGGTTGGCGGACGTGTGAGTTCTCATCAAGCGACCGTTGGTCATCCAGTACGTGTCCTGCATTTCCCGCGCCGGGTGATCAGAAGGAATATTGACGGCGTCGAAGTTGTAGAATTCTTCTTCGCATTCCGGACCGGTATAGACCATGAATCCCATACCCTGGAAAATCGACTCCAATTCCATCTGAACGAGCGTAACCGGGTGAAGCGAGCCAATCGTTGACGGTTCGCCGGGCATGGTCAGGTCAATAGCGTTTTTCTTTTTCGCCGGCGCCGCGGACTTCGCCTTTTCAGCCGCCTGAGCGATGGATTCCGTTGCGAAGTTTTTCAGATCGTTGAGTTTCTGCCCGAACTGTTTTTTCTCTTCGACGGACATGGCGCCGAAATTCGCGCTTTTCGCCGCGTTAGTTACCAGCCCTTTTTTGCCGAGGTATTTAATACGGATATTCTCGATGTCAGCCGCGCTTTTCGCCGCCGCCAAATCAGCCGCCAGTTGTTGTTTGATTTCTTCCATGGTAGGAGTAAACATAATAAAGGAATTCTAATAATTGCTTTTAGCAAGTATGTCTGTCGCTAAATGTAAGAGTTCTATATATTATAATGTTTAAGAGCAAAACGCAAGAGGGGGCGGAAATAATTAAATGCAGAAGGGTGCGCTCAAAATTGGGGGGCAAGATTTAATAACAGACGCTTTAGCGTTCCGCTAGAACTGCGTAGCAGTTCAATATTTCTAGCCGTGGGTGAAACCCACGGACAAAAAGATACAAAAAATAAAAACATCGACAAATACTCTTTTTCTTCCCTCCCAGCGCCCAAAGGCGCTGGGAGGGAAGAAAAAGAGGTTGACTCGATTAAGAGGGCTTGTAGAGGGCTTCGCCGTCCGTAGACTAAAGTCGACGGTTATAGAAATAGCGTCTCTTCAAGACGCTGACCCGTTTCTCATCTTTCTCTATCTTCGCAAGAAAAATTTGCGCACACCCAAATCTGGAAATAAACCGAGCAAGGCAAAATAAGCAAAAAACAACGAGTTTAACAATTATTTTTGTTGTCAAAAACTCATGTTCAAAAGAAATAGTAAAAAAATGATAAAAAACCTAGTTGCCATCTCTTGAAAAGACCTCAACTTTTATTAAAATAAAAAATAGTTATTATGTTGCCAGCGGAATTGAAGGCTTTAGTTGGAAACGTTCATCGGCTGTTGCTTCAATGTCTGCAATGTCAATTTACTATTTCCTAACGCCTCAATATGCCTTTTGAAGTTGAACAAAAGTTCCAGTTTGAATCAGAGAAAGAGTTTTTGGATTTTTCCTATTCCAGCCTTGCTGTGCTTCAAGCGCGTTTCAGCGGAAAGGAATTGGGCGTTGTGGAAGAAACAGACGTATACTACAATCACCCGTCTCGAGATTTCGTTCAGACGGACGAGGCGTTGAGAATACGTCATCGAATCGTTGAGGGAAAAAGTCAGCTTCGCATTACGTATAAGGGTCCCAAGCTGGACGCTGTTACCAAAACGCGAAAAGAGCTGGAACTTCCTCTTGCCGTCAGCGCCGAAGAAGACTGTTCCGAACTGAAACTCAAATGGGATTTGCTGCTTCAGTCGCTGGGATTTGTTCCCGTTGGGTCGGTTTATAAAATTCGACGCAAAATTCGATTCGTTTGGGACGGCGTTCCTGTTGAACTGTCGTTGGATCGTCTCCCCGCCATTAACGGTTATTTTGCTGAAGTGGAACTGATCGCTCAAACAGAGTCCGACCTGGACTTCTGCAGAGCAAAACTGCTCCAAATTGCGGATTCGTTAAAACTTGTAAAAGTCGTTAAAAAAAGTTACCTGGATTTGACGCTTGACCACGATAATTAAGCGTTCGAAAGCTAGCTTAATAACGTACATAAATATACAGACTGTTTCACCACAGGAAAACACGCCCATTAAACGCCCATTACTTCAGATTAACGAATATGGAAAACAAAGAGAAGAATAACAATTCCGAAAACGAATACGTAGAAGCAGACTACACCGAATTTATCGCAGCTCCTCATACAGAAGTCCTGGTTGAACCGCACCATGTTCGAACGGCGATTATTTATTCTCTGTACATTATTTTGGGGCTTATTACCATTACAGTGTTTATCTTTGTTTTCAAGGGAATTCGTAAAGAAATTCTTCAACAGAATAAACCAGAACCTTTTGTTCCCCATAAAAAAGCTCTTATCGAACAGGAAGAACCGCAGTCGTCTATTCAATCCGTAAAAGTTAACACTGAAGATAAACCTTCTCGCAGACTTATTGGTCATAAAAAACTGGTAAACGCCCTTGCATTCTCTCCCGACGGGAAATATATGATTTCCGGCGAAGGCGACGTTCACTACGACGGCTCGGCTGACGATTCCGATCCGCTTCAAAACGAAAAGCAGTTCCAAAGCAAAACGGTATTCTATTTATTTGTTTGGAATTATAAATTAGGCAAGCCGGAAAGAATGTTGGACGAACATCACAGTCCGATTAGCGCGCTGACATTTTCCGCCGATGGACAACGGGCGGCGTCTGCTGACATTTCAGGCAATTTTTTTATCTGGGACGCTAACACATGGACTATTATTGACAAGTTCTCCCCTGATATCCGCACGGGTAAAGGAATGGATAAAGTCCTGAGCATTAACAGCCTTGCGTTTTCTCCCGATGGGGCGATGCTGGCGGCTGGCGGCTCCATTCAGCCTCAGCAAAACGCTGTCGGCGAAAAGAATTCCGTACATCGCAAAGGCTGCGTTATTATGTGGGATATGAACCTACATCGAGAAATAATGCAAAATAACGCTGACGTCATACCACAGCCCAAATACGATTTTACAACGGATACCGACTGCGTTTTCAGTTTGGCTTTTACCAAATTAGGCAAACACATCATCGCGGGAGCCTCTGGAGCCAACGCAGGCATTTATATTTTGGAACGCAACGGGACAATTTCTCTTGCTTTAGACATGACAACCAAACGCAGTTCGCTGTCGGCAGACGTCGCCCAATATTCCAGCGGTCACAACAATCCGCCCAGCACGTACTTAAAAGCCGCCTTGAGATTTGATAACAGGCGCATCGCCGCTGGCGATAATTACGGGCGAGTTTCACTCTGGGAATTCCAGGGCGAGCTTTCCGATTCAGACCGCATTATGGCAATGGACTTTTCCAACCCGCAAAACCGTCTGGACAAAAACATTCGAGACATTAAGTATTCTTTTGACGGAAAATATCTTGTTACCTGCGGAGAAGAAATCGCCGTATGGAACGGAGAATCGGACACGCTGGATTTAATCGGCTATCTTACCCCGCAGGTTGAAGCCATTTATCAGGCGCGATTGTATTACGGACACAGCCTTGCTTTTACTCCTGACGGAGAAAGCGTTGTCGTTGCCTGTTCTGATAAAATCATCCGAGTCTGGGACTTTAATCAGTTTTCTACCATGCTTCGCCGCATTACCCCTATCGAAAGAGCTGAGAAAACCAAGACGTTTAACAGTCAGTATAATGCTCAGACTATCGAAGCTCCGGAAGAACTCGATTTCAGAAATCCGAAGAAACAGAACAAAATGTAATCAGGAACAGGCAATAGAAATTAGGGGGGGCGTACTAATTAATCGGCAACGCCTCTGTGTTCATCCTTCCTCATTCCTGCACATGGCGTCTGTTCATCATTAAAATATGACTCCTACTTCAATTCAAGATTATAATACAATATCCCAACTAAGCCCTGGAGACGTTGCAGACGTAGTTGGAGCGATTCTGCCGGACAAAACTCTGGAACGCTTAGCGGGTATGGGACTCAACATGGGCGCTCGTTGTACGCTTATTCAGGGCAATCGCTGGAATCCATACATTGTAGCGGTCGATGAAACGCGCATTGCTCTCGGTCGAGAGCTTGCAGAAAAAATTTACGTTAAAAAAGCGGTTAGCGCTTAACGGTAAATTATAGAACGTTTCACAATCCCCTCTCTCAACTAGTAACTCACAACTTTTAATATGCATATTCATTCTGACCTGTTGATCGCCTTGGCGGGACAGCCCAACTGCGGGAAATCGTCTTTGTTTGAGGCGTTGACAGGCGTTCATCAGGAAATCGGCAACCACGCGGGCATTACGGTAGAAAAAAAGTCCGCGCATTATCACGACGGGGAACGGCGAATTGAAGTCGTTGACCTGCCGGGAATGTACAGTCTTAACTCAACGTCGCCGGAAGAGCGCGTCGCCCGAGACTTTATTCTTCTGGAGCGTCCGGAAGCGATTGTCGTTGTCGTAGACGCCTCCAATCTCAGGCGGCACATGTCCCTTCTGCTCCAGATTCTGGAAATGCAGCATCCGACTATTGTCTGCCTCAATATGATTGACGTCGCTCAACGGCGCGGGATTGTTATCGACGTTGACAAGCTCTCAAAGATACTGGGCGTTCCCGTTGTACAGACCGTCAACTCTACCCATCAGGGAATTGAAGACGTTAAAGCCGCCATTCGCGACATTGCTACCAAATGCAATCACGAATCTACCGGCTGGAAAATGGACTACGATTCCCATCTGGAATTCTGGATTGGCGAGCTGGCGGCGGAACTGAGTCAGCGTCCCCACCTGATGGAAGACTTCTATCCGCGGTGGCTTGCAATCAAGCTGATGGAAAAAGACCGCTATGCGCGCCGAATCATTCAGCACCACACCCACGACGACCGATGGGAAGAGATACTCAATTTCTATGAGCATTTAATTAACATTTATGAAAAAGAACTCGGTCAGTCGCCGCTGCAGTCAATGGTATGCTCTCGCTGGCAGAAAGCGGCGGAAATTGACCGTCTTTGCGTAACGCGCCTAAAAAAGCCGGGAACGGCAAAGTCCGACAGAATCGACCGCATCGCCTGCCATCCCTTGGGCGGGCTGGCAGTTGCAGCGATAATTCTGCTTGTAACATTTGAACTGACCTTTCAGCTTGCCGACGGCTGGAACTGGATTCCTTTCGGCAGCGAATGGACGACGCCCGTCGGCGCGATGGAATATGTAACGCAGGATTTCCTGCCGCACGCGTTGGCAAATTTATTTCATCCCGGCGCGGGAGACGAAAGCCTGGAAGCGTTCAAAAATACAACCCTCGGTTCTCTCTGTCTGGACGGGATACTGGCGGGCGTTGGCTCTGTTCTGGTTTTTCTGCCCGTCATTTTTACGATGTTTACGTTCCTGGCAATTCTGGAACTAAGCGGATATATTTCCCGCGTCAGCCTGGTCATGGACAAAATTCTTCGACGATTTGGTCTGTGCGGGCAGAGCATGCTTCCGCTGGTTTTATCCGGAGGAATTATTGGCGGCTGCGCCGTTCCGGCTGTGTACGCCACCAGAACGATGGATAATTTCCGACAGCGGCTCATTACAATGCTCGTCGCGCCGTTTATGACCTGCGGAGGCAAAGTCCCGGTTCTCGTCCTGTTGACAGGCGCGTTTTTCACCGCGTACCAAGGGTTGGTCTTCGGTCTGCTGATTTTCAGTACCTGGATTTTCGCTCTGCTGGCAGCGTGGATTCTCAGCCGATTTGTTTTTCGCGGAGAAGAACTGCCATTGTTGCTGGAATTGCCGCCATATCAGATTCCCACGTTTCGAGGCGTGATGAAAAAAGCGCTGGCGCAGTCGTGGGATTTTCTCGCCAAAGCCGGCACGATTATTCTGGCGGCAAACGTCATTCTTTGGGCGGCGATGTACTACCCCGCCGTCGATGAACAAACGGCAAAAGAGCAAAAGCTGTCAGATCTGGAAGCGTCCTACGCTGGACAGATCGGCGGCGCGCTCACGCCGGTTTCCCAATTAGCGGGATTCGACGCCAAAGACAACGTCGCCCTGATTGGCGGCGTCGCGGCAAAAGAGATTATTATCAGCTCGCTTGCAACGGCTCATCAAATGGAAATGGACGAAAATATCGATGAAGCCCAAATAAACGCCGTTGAAAATCCCGAATCAGACAAGGAGCAGTCCGCGTTAATTCAATGTCTGAAAAAAGACCCCAACTGGTCGACGGCAAAGACGCTGGCGTTTCTTCTGTTTGTCATGCTTTATTCGCCATGCGCTGCAACGCTGGCGGTTATGTGGCGAGAAACCGGAACAATCAAATGGCCCGTTTTCTCATTCCTGTTCAACTCTGTCGTTGCGTTTACCGTTGCCGTTCTGGTTTTTCAGATTGGAAGATTGTTCTAGGCGTCAGGGTTGATTGAAAGGCGGTAATGAAGCGACCAACGGGAGCGGAATTACGCAGTTCGCCGACAGGCGAACCTAAACGCAGGGACTTTAGCGCTCGCTTTGACAATCGCTTGCGTCAACTCCTCACTCCTGATTCCTAACTGGACAACCAACGAATTGTCATGTTACAACTTGAAGTTGAACACCTCCATAACCAGACGCCAGAATCGCTGCCAGCAGGTTTGGGGCGTAACGTAGATTTTCGCCTGACCGGTTAAACCGGGACGCATAAGGCGTTCGGAGTTGTCAACCAGAACGCGGGCTTCGTAGCATTTTTCCTGCGGCTTTTCCATGCCAGTCGCCTGATCGGTTTCCGTCGCGATTTCTCCCCCGGATTTGTTCGACAGCCGCTTGGGCGCGAATTCAATCGGGTCGCGGGAAATGGACTCGATTTTCCCTTCGATTTTCTTAAATGGCAGTTCGTTGAGGTTGATAACGACTTTCTGTCCCACTTCGACAAAGTCGCGCTCTGAAAGGGAAATGACCAGCAGGGCTTCGAGTTTGTCGAGGTCGCCGACGTAGCAGAATTCTTTGACTTCTTTGGGATTCATGTACGCGCCGATTGCAGTCGGTTCAAACAACGACCCGCTCCAATCCGGCAGGATTCCCATGACTTCAGCCCGTTTCGTTTTGAAGTCCGTCGGGACGACTTCCCCGTCAATGCCGGCGCGAAGAATCAGCCCGGTTTTATACCGCGCCATATCCTGATACTGTTTTTTAACGGCGTTGAGCGATTCCTGCACCGCAGGGATTTCCTTATACGCGGCAGAGTTGGTTACAGACTGCTCTCGCAAGTTGGCAAGGCGCGTTTCCAGGCTCGCTACTTTGAACTTCAGGTTGTCAAGCTGCATGTCTTTGTCGATATTTTCCAGCGTCGCGATAACGTCTCCCTTTTTGACCTTCTGTCCCGGCTTGACGTCAACCGACTTGAGCGTTCCGTCAATTGTAACAGAAATCACGTTCGGGTTTGCCAAACGCAGTTCCATCGGAACGAAAACGCGGTACGGCAGCGGAACGAAAATCAAAAAGCCCGCCAGCAAAACAAGCCCGATAATCGACGGTATAAAATGACTCTTTTTCACTTTGTCCAGCCTTCCGGGAATATAAAAAAACTTTCCCAACTTCCACAGGGGCATCCCAACAAGACCCCACAACGACATAATTATCATGAACTTGGCGATAATCTGAAGACCGTAGTAGTCCAGCAACCGCCACAAGAAGAACATAATCGAACACATAACCACCCATCGATAAATAACCGACGCGATGGTAAAGATTGTAAAAAACAATTGGTTTTTCTGCGGCAGGAACGGGTCGTCTGGATATTCCAAACCGAGAAACCATTCGCCCATTTTTCGGCTTGTAATTGACGTCGCCTTCTGACGCATGTTCGGGATTTCCATGATGTCCGCCAGAACGTAGTAGCCGTCGTACCGCAGCAGCGGATTGGCGTTGAACAAAATCGTACTGACCGACGAAATGAACATGATGTTGAGGCAGATGTTGTTCAAAAGCCCCGGATTGGTAAACCACCAGATAAACGTGGCGATTGCAGCCAGAAGGACTTCGACGTAAATGCCGGCAAAGCCGATAGCCGCCCGCTTCCATTTGTTGGGCAGCATCCACGAGTCGGACACGTTACAAAACAGACACGGCGTCAAAACCAGAATCATCACGCCCAATTCGTGACATTCCCCGCCGAAGTGCTTGCACGTCAAACCGTGCCCAAATTCATGAATGATTTTTATACAGCCTAAAACTGCCGCCAAAAGCAAACCGTTAGTCGGCGTAAAGAACTGATAAAAGCCCGGCAGGCGAGAGCGGAACACGTCAAACTGAACCATAATCAGCGACAGAGCCGCAATCATCAGCATAACGCTAAACGTTACCGTTATAGGATGAAACAGCCACGACACCTTCGGATACAGCCAGTTGAAAAACCGTTCCGGGTCTACGCCTTTGAATTTGATAGCCAGAATGTTCGTCGACGCCTGAAGAATCTCTCTTCTCCGGCGTTCTTTGCTTCGCTTGAACAGCTGACGCCCCTGACCGTTGACGCTGGTAAGAATCAGCCCGCTTTGATGGAGCTGTCCTAAAAACGACTGCAATTCTTCCAGTTTGATTTTTTGAGGCGGGAACTCAGCTTCAAATTGTTGCTTTATGTCGTCCAGACTAACCGTCCCGTCGAGCATGTTGAGAATCGCATATTCCTCTTCCTGGAATCGGTAATACTTCAGCCCAACCGGGTCTTTGACAATCCAATAGTTCTTCCCCAGGTAACGCTGACGGCGCGCCGAAATATCCGGGCGCTTTTTGAGCGTCAGGACGCGCGAACTTGCCGATACGAGACTGTCTGTTAAGGAAACCATGGGGAATTAGTAATTAGTAATTAGTAATTAGTGATTAGTGATTAGTAATTGACGCAAAGCGCCTCAAAAAATAATTATTTACAACAAAGCGACCAACGGGAGCGATGATAACACGTCTCGCGCGGAAGCGCGGATTGGGGGCGGCGCCTCGCCGTCTCGCAACTCGCAACTCGTAACTCGCTACTATTCAATTGTAACAACCGCGTTCATACCAGGCTGAAGCGCCCAGAAGCCGTCTTTTTCCTGAACGTTTTCAACGTCAATCCAGACTTCGTACGCGCCGCCGGACTGAATAACCGGGTTGGCGAAAACGACTTTGCCGTTAAACGTCATGCCGGGTTTCTGAACAACGGTAATTTTGGCGTTATGCTTCATAACGCGCTGCATTGGAATGCGGTTGATGTCAAAAGTCGTTTTAACGCGGAGTTTTTCAAAATAAACGACTTTAACAATCGGATCGCCCGGCTTGACCCATTCGCCCTCGTTGCGATACTTTTCGACGATAATACCGCTGATAGGCGATTTGACCACTCGACGGGAAACGCCCAGCTTTGCCGCGTCGAGTTCCGCTTTGGAAACGTCGACCTGATATTTGGATATTTCAAACTGGTTTGTCGACTGCTCAATTTGCAGCGCCGCCTGAACTACCGACAATTCCAGCTTTCGAATTTCCGTTGCGGGAACGGCGCCGGGAACGCGGGCGATTGTTTCTTTTGCAGACTTCAGCTCTGCTTCCGCCACGTTTCGAGCCGCTTTGGCGTATCGAATATTGACGTCGTTGCTGGCTTCCCGTTCCGCAGCGTTGAGCTTGGCTTGCTGAACCTGAACGGACATCTTCGCCTGCTCGTCGTCGATTTGCGCCAGCGGATCGTCTTTCTTGACTTCATAACCTTCGCGAATAAAGAACTTTGTCAAAACACCCTGCTCTTGCGCGGGAACTTCCGCCTGATCGATAGGCATGATGTGACCTTTTCCCTGATTGGGCTGAAGTTGAGCGTCGTACAAATCGTCGTCCTAACCTCTGGAACGACGGCTCTGGCAGACGGAGGAGGCAGAAGCGGCGGCGGAATCATACGCACATTTTTATGCGGAATTGGTTTGGGCGGAGCCTGAGTAACAGGCTCTGCTTTTTCTGGAACGGAATCGTCTTCAGCCGTTGCATCCAAGGCTGGAACGTCCATTTCACCTGCGTTTTGAGGCGATTCCATCTCAGTAACGTCAGGAACGGTCGGCGCCGCGGCAGGATCCAACGCCGGAGTTTCCGGAACGTCCTGTACCGGCGCCGGAATATCTTCCGGAACGACTGGAACCTCGTCTGGAATGGCAGGGGCGGACGGAACCGCCGCGTTGTCAGGATAAGCTTCGTCAATTTCCGGCGGAGCGGGAATGTCTGCTGAAACCTGTCCAAACAAAACCAGGATGAATGTTATCGTATTGAGCATTGTCTTTAATAATTGAAAGTTGAAAAACAGGAACGAGTAATTGATTAGTATTCTGTTGAGTTCGCCAGCTCAACACCTAACGTGATTAAAACCATCTAAACCAAATCTTGGAATAGAAGAACGCAATCGCGTCATGCAGCCAGACGTAGCCAATCGGACGGCGTCCGCAGTAAACGTTAGCAGTAACGGTTGCGCCGATATTCGGGTTTTCAATATCCTCTTTGTTAATTTTGACTTTCATATTGATAGTCGCGCCATCCTGTCCTCTGACTTCCGCCGTCAGATGAACTTCATCAAGCGTCCCCTGAAGCTGGACGCTGGGGTTGGACGCGAGAATGTATTTTACCGGCAAGCCTTTAGCGTCAGGCGAATCCTTTGCCAGACGCTGCTGCGCCTTGACAATCTGACCGATTCTTCTTTCCGGCATATCGAGTGACAATTGCCAGGGACCGTCAGGCTGAGCAATTGACATAAGAATCTGCCCGCGCTGCACCGGTCTGCCGACGAGGTTTCGCTGAACGTCCCACGTTGTAATGACGCCGTCGCATACCGCGCAGACGTCCAAATCGCGCAGCATCTCCAACTGATGGCGCAGCTGCGTCTGCTG
This sequence comes from uncultured Planctomycetota bacterium, assembly GCA_902770245.1. GTDB lineage: Bacteria > Planctomycetota > Planctomycetia > Pirellulales > Thermoguttaceae > RUG11551. Next base: position 10,848 of record CACXSS010000125.1, read on the forward strand.
GCTGAGCAGTTCTTTTTTCAGTTCCAGAATTTCGCCCTGAATGCGGTTTTTATCGGAAACTGTCAAAGCGCGCTCTTCCTGCAGCGTTCTCTGCTTGGACTGGATATTTTGTAAAATCGCTTCAATCTTTCCACGGGTTTCAACCTGAGAAATCTGAAGATTGATGTTTCTCATTTTCGCCAGGCGCGTGCCGGGAACAACGGTAACTTTCCCGGAGGCGTCTTTTTGCTGAGTCGGTCCGACGACCTTCTCTCCGTGATGAACGTAAACCTGATCAACCTCGCCGTCAATCTCTGCGTACACTTCCCGACGGTCAACCGGTTCGAGCGTTCCCGTCGCCTCAATATCGAAGTCGGCGGGAATAACGCAGACGGCAATAATCGCCGCTAAAAGAGCAAGGAGAACCAGTATCGTTTTGGGAAGCGTTCGCGCCTTGACGACCCACGACATGTTCCCGATAAATCGCCACAACGGCATAAGAAACAGACGTTCATGTTCCAGAGAATTGCTCATCGCCTCAACGGCGTGCTTGACAACAACGTCCGTTCTTTGGCGCATTTGCTCTGACGGACGGCTGTTCTCGATAAGCTCGACAATCAACGCCCCAATCGGAGCCGGCGGCTTGTCTCGAAGTTTCGGATCGTCCGGGATTTCGTCTTCCGGAATGGTTTTCATCAACGGCAGAACCGCCACCATTTTAGAGTGGGACTCGTCTACGTATTCCTGAAGAGCGTCTTCCACCTGCGGGGCGAAATTGGTCGTGTCGCCCATGTACCACATCGGCTCTTCGACTGCTGTAACAGCCGTTGCCAGCTTGTTGAGAAGCCGAACCGTGTTGCTGCGGTTGTCGAGAACGTCCTGACCGCTGATCGCCACGATTTTGGACTTCTTCCCGTACTGAATCGCCACGCCCAAACGGTCGCATTCAATCAGACGACGCCCCTCGTTGGCAATTGTGTACGCAGTCTGCTTCGGGTCCAGGCTGGTATGAATAAGCCGGGTAAACTCTTCCAGCTGATTCCACAACAGCTGACGATCCGAAAACGAACGAAGCTGTTTGTTTTTGACGTACTCAACGGCAATCTCGCACATCTGCGTTACAAAACGCAAATAGCCTTTTTGAGTATGCGGCGGAGAGTCCGGACGCTGAAAGATTTCTACAACGCCGACCGTTTCCAAGTCCGTCGCCAGCGGACCCAAAACGAGCAAAAACTGAGTCGGGTTGCCCGCTTCGCCTTCCGCGATATCGACAGAAGACGAATTCGGCATAACCAGCTCGCCTTCTTTGGATTCCAAAACCCTTTGAAGCAGTTTTGTATGCTGTTTGAGAGCTTTCTCGTCTTCGCGAAGATTCGTTTCCTGAAGATTGACCTGACTTTGCAGCGTCAAACGCGAACCGTCAGCCAAAGTCCAAATCGCTCCGCCATTCGCCGCCAGCGCTGTAATTACGCGAGTCAGAAATCCGCTGTAGAACTCCGCCGGAGCAACGTCCGACCGAGACAGCTGTGTAATCTCTGTTACCAGTTCGCGAATCTGCTTTTTCGTTTGCTCAATCAACTGGGGATCAAGCGAAGATTCCATGCTCATATTGGTTTCCAGTTCCGATTATTAAATTTCAGGAAATTATATTCTATATGCTCTCATTACTT
>CACXSS010000126.1 GCA_902770245.1 uncultured Planctomycetota bacterium
CCACATCATTTGCCGCATTGGGATTATCCTGACGCAACTCAGTTTATAACTTATCGTCTTTGGGATAGCTTACCTCAATCGCAGGCTAAAGCGTTTTTGGAAAAAGTTCAACAGGTTCCTGACGAGCGCAAGCGGGTTTATATGGGACATTTATTGGAAGAATGGCTCAATACCGGGTGCGGTTGCGGCATTCTGACGGCTCCTGACGTTTTTCCAATTATATTAGAAGACTGGTTTCACAACAATAACGTTGCGTACGAAATATTAGAATGGGTAATCATGCCTAATCATGTTCATTTGTTAATCAATCAATATTCTGGATACGCTTTAAAGGACATTGTTGATTCATGGAAAAGTTTTAGCAGCCGCAAAATCATGGAAACAATGTCCTACAAACAAGCAATTGCAAAGAATCCCTGTTTCTCCGATTCCGTTTGGCATCCAAACTATTTTGATCGGTTAATTCGCGGGGCTGGACATTACAATAAAACTCGCCAATATATCTTGAACAATCCTATAGGTTTACAGTGGAACAAATCAAAGGTTCAAAGTCCACAAGACTGGTTACTTTCCAGCGCAAGCGAAAAATGGAAAGAATATATTTCGTTCGAAGTGTGAGGCGCCTCATTATTAAACCAGAAAAGCTCTCGAATAACTCCCGGACGCCTGCTTGACGGCGTAGCCGTCAAGGTAAAAACGCTAGATACAAAGCGTAAATGTATCACCGGATTTAAGGCCCCCGAGGGCGGGAGCCATCCGTGGATGTTATTCGCAACTCTCCTTAAAATACACACTGCTCGGCAAATTCTCTTTCTACCCCTAATCCCTGCCCTTGACAGGGTTTTCTCTAGCCGTATAATTAAAAATGATAATCACTCGCTGTCAGCGCTGTAGAGCGGGCGGCGATTCCCTCCACATTTTATTCACGAGAAAAGGAATTATTCTCATGTCCGAAAACATTACAGAACTGAACGAAGAGAATTTCGCGTCCGAAGTTTTGGAATCGCAAGACCTCGTCATGGTTGACTTCTGGGCGACCTGGTGCGGACCATGCCGCATGCTTACCCCGGTTGTCGAGCAGATCGCCGGCGAACAGCGACCTGGCGTTAAAGTCTGCAAGCTCAACATTGACGACGCCCAGGCTCTTGCCGCCAAGTACGGCATCGCCAGCGTCCCGACCATTCTGTTTTTCAAAGGCGGCGAAGTTAAGGATAGCTTGTCCGGAATGCAGTCCAAAAACAGACTGAATTCAAAGCTGGAAGAACTGGCGTAATCGCCTATTTAGCCGCGTCCAACGGCAAACGTAAACGATGAAGATTCTTCAGATTATTCCCAACATGGCTCGCGGGGGAGCGGAACGGCAATGCGTCAACCTGTCTTTGGGGTTGGCGCGGCGCGGACACGACGTCCACGTTGCGCTGCTAAACCAAGTTAAGTTGCGAGTTGCGAGTAGCGAGTTGCGAGATTGTAACAAACCGCTGTCAGACGAACTTCTCGACGGCGGCGTGAAGGTTCATTGCATTGGGAAACGTTTTAAGATCGACCCGTTGGCGTTTATTCGGCTTTGCGACGTCATTTCAGAAATCCGTCCGGACGTAGCGCATACGTGGCTTTTCGCGCCCAACTGTTACGGCAGAGCGGCGGCGAAGCTCTGCGGCGTCCCCAAAATTTACGGGAACGAACGCTGTCTCAATCCCTGGAAATCGAAGCCCTTTGAACTTATCGACTCTGTTCTCAATCGGTTTTCGACTGCTGTTACAACCAACACAAAATCGTTCGAGAAGGACGGGTACGTTTTCATTCCCAACGGCGTAGACGTCAACAAACTCATCGACCAGTCCGGGCGCGAATCCCGAGCAGACATCTTAAGCGAATTCGGGCTTAAACCGACTGCGTATGTAATCGCCTGCGTCGCTCGACTTTGGCATCAAAAACGGCTTAAATGGGCGATTTGGTCAATGGACGTTATGCGGAGAATGCACCCGGATTCCCATCTGCTGATTATCGGCGACGGTCCGCAGAGGAACCGGCTCATGCGGTATCGGCAGCTGTACTGGGCGGAAGAATACGTTCATTTCCTCGGCGCCCGCAGCGACGTTCCCCGGATCCTTCGCGCCGCAGACGTCCTCTGGCTGAGCAGTCTGTACGAAGGACAACCCAACGCCGTTTTAGAAGCCATGGCGTTAGGCGTTCCGACGGTTAGCGCCAAAATTCCCGCCGTTGAAGAATTCATCACTCACGAAGAAAACGGTTTTCTGGTTGACCCCAACGACATTCCCGGATTCGCCCGCTGGACGACTCATCTGTTGGAAATCCCGGGACTCAAAGAAAAAATCGCCTCCAACGCCCGGGAGACGATTCATCAAAAATTCGATCTGGAAACGATGGTTTCCGCGTATGAGAATCTGTATCAAAGCTGAATTAGCCGCTAGTTGCCAGCTTTTAGCCATTAGCTTGTGAAATCGTAGTTCAGACCGTTACGGTTAGAATCTCAAATCAACAAGCTAACAGCCAGGAGCTGGCAGCTCAATTAGTCGTCGCTGATAGCAGACCAGTCTGTAATCTTGTTGCCGTCGCGGCGGTTGCAAAGATTTCTGTGAATGTCGGTGTTGATGTTGTAATTGACGCGCCTGACGGAACCGTCGCAAAACGCCATATTGAACGAAATGGCGTGGGCCGATCCAAACGGATCTGTCCAGTCCGTGCCTTTTCTGTCGCGTCCAGGTCCGCCGGAGCAAATGCGCTGGTTGTCGTTGTCGGCGCCGTCGTAGGCGGATTCGTTGTCCGCGCCGCTGTCGTTGTTGTCAACTATGTATTTGGCGGTGTTGAGGTATTTTTCGCCAAGCATGTACGTGTTTGCCAAACCGTCTTCCACTTCGTCCGGCGTAACCTCGCTGAACAAAAAGCTGATGCCGTTCAGACCGCCGGTACTATCTGTACTGTCAGTTACATATTTCATGGAGTAGTCCCGCAGCGTATAACCATCCTTGTATTTATACGAGTGAGCGTTTACCATGGACGGCAATCCGCTTCCCGCGATGTCGTGTCCAAAAGTGCCGGCGTTGGTGGCATAGTCGCCTTTGATGCATTCCAAAACCTGTGTAACATATTGAATTGAAGAGGCGTTCTGTCCTTTCAGACCAACAAAAGAGTGATCTTTCGCCTGAGTCATATACTTATCTGCTTCTCCATCTTTAGTTGGATAGATGTTTCTTGTTCGTCGAGTTGGGCAGTTAATAATCGGAATCGGATTTTTCATTCTTCCCCGAATAGCGTCGGTGCGTGCAGTACCGTCCATCCCCAAGCCCTGGTTGCGAATGTTGCCCTGTTCCAGATAGTCAAGAATACTAAAAAGCCAGCCGCCGGGCTGCTGAGACCCGTAGCCGCAGTCCGGTTCGCCAACCCACCAGTATCCCCAGCCGCCAGACGGGAAGAAGCCTTGCGCGGTTACGTGCGCCATAAAGGCGCGAGAGATTTGCGTAATGTTATTGACGCAAACCATTCTGCGCGCTGATTCTCTGGCGATGTTGACAGCTGGCAGCGTCAAACCGACAAGTATGCCAATAATCGTCATCACAACCAACAGTTCAATAAGAGTAAAACCTCTGCGAACGACGGATTTTTTCATGATATTTTCAGGGTATTGATAAAATGGGATTTGGAAACTTGCTTCAACTTAAAAAGGGAATATTACATCCCTATTAATCATTATACTTATTAGACGAAAAAAATCAAACGAGGTTCAACATTTTTTTTACAAAAAAATTCAAAATGACCCTATACTCATGGAAATTTTTCGACATTTCATATTTTTTACTCAAACTCTAAATTTCTTTTTTACTGGAATTCTTTTTGCAGCTTGCCTATTTTACCGTTTAGACGTCATTTTTCTAAAAAAAATTCCGAAAAAGCGCAAAACTGTTCTTGCGAAAAGTTGGAAAAATTGCAATAGTACGGAATCGTTTTCAATGGATTGAAAACATTCGCTTGACGGATTTGAAAAGGATTTCGATTTAGTTGAGAATGTCCCGTCCGAAAAGTCTGGCATGAAGCTGGCTTTTCCCTTTTTTGAGGCGTTCTCTTGATGGAGAGTGTATTCATGACGAACCAAAAGGTCTTTTTTGGGCAATTGCTGACGGCTCTGACCGTCTTGACAGTTATATTTGGTTTGGCGTCAGAAAGTCGTTCTGAGCAGGCTGTTCCGCCAGCCAATACGGTTCTTCTGGATTTCTACGGAACTTACTGCCCGCCGTGCCGCGCTATGCGACCGGTTATTGAACAGCTCAAAAAAGCTGGATATCCCGTTCGGAGCATCAACGTTAACGAAGAACCTGCGTTGGCTCAGAAGTACGGGATTACCAATATCCCTTGTTTTATGATGGTTTCTGACGGTCGGGTCGTTTCTCGAACCGTTGGCATTACGACCGCTAACGAGTTGGCGTCTATCTGTCAGAAAGGCATTAATGACGCCTACGCCAGCCAGCGCAAACGAGCAGTTGCTCAATCAAACGCTCCGAAGATAAATAATCAGAGAACGCCAAGCAACGTTCAAATCATTCCTGTCAGTAAAAATAAAACAGAAAATGAACGTTCTCCGTTAATCGAATCCAACAGTTCAAATCTTTTAGCGCCGGAACGCCTTTTGGCTTCGACGGTTCGCATTCGCGTTAAAACCTCCGTCTGCGATCACGGTACAGGAACGATTATCGATTCCCGCAATAAACGCGCGTTGATTCTGACTTGCGGTCATCTGTTCCGCGAATACGCCAAAGAGCATGGCGGCAGAATTGAAGTTGACCTGTTTGGAGAATCGCCCCTTCAGAACGTTGAAGCAAAATATATCTGTCACGACGAAGAAAGCGATTTGGGATTAATCTGCATTGAAATTGATCATCCCGTTGCTGTTATTCCCGTCGCGCCATTGAACTATCAGGCTCTTCGAGGCAGCGCCGTTGCCAGTGCGGGCTGCGATAATGGACGACTCCCGACCGTTCAGCCCAGCCAAATCGTTGCAATTAATAAATGTCTGGGACCAGCAAATATGTACGCTTCAGGCGCTTCCGTTCAGGGACGTTCCGGCGGCGGTCTGTTTTCCAAAGACGGCTACTTAATTGGCGTAACGCTGGCTAACGTTCCCGGAGAAAATCAGGCGCTTTACAGCTCTTATCCCGCTATTCATGAACTGCTCAACAAACAACGTCTGGCAGCGGTTATTTCTTCTCCCAGAAACGATTCTGTTAAACTGGCAAAGAATGACATGATCTACATGCCCAAAACCATGCCTAAACCGGAAATGAATCTTCAGCTCACAACGGAAAGAACCGACAGAAGTCCAGAAGCGTCAGACGTCGAGAGTTTCCCCATAGCAAACGCTGACGTTTCACAACAGAAAACGAACGTTGTTGAAGAATTGCCTGTTGAAAGCCATCAACCGCTCAATCTGACTCAGATTTCTCAAAGCGAACCGGCGCCAGCTGAGGCAATCAACATCCTTCCGCCCCCTGTTGAAAATAACGCTCCCGTTAAAAGCGCGTTTAAAGTTCGACCAGACATTCCCTCTTGGCCGCCGCGATTTTAAGCTGCTAGCTATTAGCTGCTCGCTGTTAGCTTGTGCATTTGTAGTACTTAGCGTTATCATTTAAAGCCTAAAACTAAAATAAACAAGCTAGATGCTAGTAGCTAGAAGCTAACGGCTGGATTTCCCCAGCTCATTTCCATACGTCTGCGCCAGCCGCTTGACGTGTCCGGCAATAATCTGGCGCAGTTCTTTCGGTTCGACGACGGTTGCCTCTGCGCCGTAGCCGAGAATCCACCAGGAAATCTCGTTTAAGCCGCTGACAACCGTTTCGAAACGCAGCGTGCGATCGTTTATCCAGTGCGTTTTCTGGTTTTTGTGCCAGTAGATTTCTTCGACGTTTCTTCCCACTTTGAAAGAGAAATCGACCACAACATGCCAGTCAGGACCGTTTTCCGGAATGACGTTCCACGCATTGCGAAGGTACTTTTCGTACGTCCAGTCTTTAGGGCGTTCAAACCCCAGATTGAGCTTGCGCGCCTTGACAATTCTCAGCACGTTAAACATACGAATCTGGTTATGGAGAGCGGAATAGCCCACCGCCATCCAGCCATGGCGATTGAACACCACGGCGTATGGATAAAACAGCGTTTTAATCTTTTCCTCTTCCGTATAAGAATTGTACTCGATTTCCAGAACGTTATGCGTTCGGCTGGCGTCCTGCAGCGTCATGTAACATTCCCGTTTGTCTTCCTGCATGCTGAACGGCGCGCCGGTCATGTCGACGTTTTGATACGTCTGCTCGATATAATCGCAGGTTTCCGGGCTGAGATGGCTTTGAATCTTGAGCGCGGCGGAATGAACGACCTCAAAAAAGGGAACCGTCTTCTTCATTCCGAATTCCCGACACAGAATTACCAGACAAACCGCTTCCAGAGTCGTCAATCCAACAGACGGCATGACGTATCGCGTATCGAGAATCTCGTACTTTTTGGTCGAGCGGTCGTACGTAACCGCTACGTGAAGCTGTTCAGAAATAAGTTTCAGATCCCGCTTGATGCTTCTCGGGTCAAGGTCATAGATTTCGCTCAACTCCTCTGCCGTGTAGCCGCGCCCCAAACTTAGCAACTGAAGCATGTGAACCACTCGAGAAGAACGATTGATTACCAGCGTTTCCGCTTTATCGTCCGACACCGGCAGCCGGTTTGGATCGTATTCCGGTTTTGGAGAGCGTTTCTTTCCCATCTGAGAACCCTTTCTTTGTAGTGCATAGTGCATAGTGCGTAGTGCATAGGAATGGCGCTTTGCGTCCTAAGTACTATGCACTAAGTACTATGCACTAAAAACTTACCCCAACGCCTTTTGCGCCAGCAGTTTCCCGGCTTCAAAGCAGGCGTCGAGCTGTTCCCGAGTCGGGCGAAATTTGCTCTTTACGCCCGGCGCGACCAGTTCCCAGCCCATCTTGGGAAGGATTCCGGCAATCTCTTCCATTGCGCCTTTGCCCCAGCCGCAGGAACCGAACGCAAAGCCGAATTTTACCGGCGGTTTCAGACCGCCCAGGTAGTTCAGAGCCGCCGCCATTGCCGGCATCATTTTGGTATTGAGCGTAGCTGAACCGACTGCCATCGCGGCGCAGTCCAGGGCAGAATCCGCAAGCTGAGTCAAATCGGAGGCGCGGACAAACATCTTTTCTACCGAAACGCCATCAACGGAACAGGCTCCTTTGAAAATCTGGTCTGCCATAATTGCGGTTGAATTCCACATCGTATCGTAAACGATCATGACTTTCGCCTTTGTTTTTCGAGCCGCCCAGGCTGTGTACGCCTCTAAAATAGCGGAAATGTTCTTTCTCCAAACAACGCCGTGAGCGGGCGCAATCATGTCGATTTCCAGCGCCGCGGCGGACGGGAGCAGTTTGGCAACCTGTGCGCTGTACGGCATAACGATGTTGGCGTAGTACGTGCGAGCTTCTTCCAGAATCAGTTCCAGCGGCAGTTCGTCGTCAAAGCGTTCGCTGGTTGCCAGATGCTGACCGAAAGCGTCCATCGAGAAGAGCAGTTTCTCTTCCGGACAGTAGGTAAACATCGATTCCGGCCAATGCACCATCGGCGTGAAGATAAACTTGAGCGTTCGCTTTCCAATCGACAGTTCGTCTCCGCTGGCAACGACTTGCGTCTTCCAGTTGGAACCGTCCATGTACGCCTTGAGCGCATCCAGACACTTGGCGTTGCAGACCAGCGTTGCGTTCGGGCAGGCGTTCATGACGTCCGCTAAGCCCGAAGCGTGATCGGGTTCCGCATGGTTGCAAACGACGTAGTCAATTTTGTCAAGCGGGACAAGTTCAGCTGCGTTTTGCAGTAACTTGTCTGCGTAAAGGTATTTAACCGTATCGACCAGAACGTTTTTCTCGTCCTGAATGAGGTACGAATTATACGTCGCCCCGCGTTTGGTGTTGTATGAATGGAAATCTCGAATCGACCAATCAATGTATCCAACCCAGTGGATGCCTGGTTTAAGCTGTGTGTTCATTGTTTTAAATAGGGTTTATTAAAAAATTTGGGAAAAATCCTGTCAACGCCTTGAAAATCTCAAATCGTGTATTATAATTATATAAAGTATTAGAAATATTTCAAGGTATAGCCTTGGAAAGTTCGGAATTAATGAAAGGCGGTAATGTAGTGAGCGAAGCGAACGGAATTACGCAGTTCGCCGAAGGCGAACAAAAAAGCTGGTAATACCAAGTCCCAAAGATTTTACCCAATCGTTACTACTTACCATATATTGCGCCGCGCGACATTATTCGCAACTTACAATTGCTAATTATTCATCCCCCCTGCATTATGAAATTTAACAATATCGCAGTCTTAGCTGTAATTATTACCTGCCTATTTGGATCGTCTCTGTTTGCTCGAGAAAAGCAAAAGCTTTCCAAAGAACAGCTTCAAAAGCTGGAAGAGTCCTGGAAGCCGTTTTCGGAGGAAACGCCTCGGCTGAAAGAGACGCCTAACGTCAACAAAAAGGACGTTGACGCCTGCGTCGAGAAGGCGATTAATTTCCTTCTGTCGAAGCAGCGACCGTCCGGCTGCTGGGGCGCGCCGACAAAGACCAAAAAGGTGAATATTTACTCGCCTATGCCCAACTCGCATATTTCCTATATTATGGGAACGACCGGTCTTGCGGTATCGTCGCTGTGCGAATGGGAAAACAAAGCCCCAAAGTCCGTTCGCAGTAAAATTGCCCCTGCCATTGAAAAGGGACAAGCCTGGATGATAGAAAATCTTCCGACGTTCCGCCGTTCGTCATACGAGACGACGCTTAACAACTGGGGGCACATCTACGCCTTGTCCGCCTTGTCGCGTTTGTACGTTCGGGCGGAAAAAGCAGACAACAAACAGCTTCAAAAGCAGCTGGTTCTCCTCATGCAGGAACAGGTTGCCAATCTGGTTCGATACGAAAACATTCACGGCGGATGGGCGTATTACGATTACGATTCCCCTTCAACGCGTCCGAGTTTTGTTTCAATGTCGTTCAATACAGCGGCAGGGCTGGTTAGTCTTTACGAGGTTTCTGAACTGAAAATCGATAAAGACATCCTTCCTGAAGGGAAAATCGCCATTCCGGAAAGCCTCGTCAGCCGCGCTGTTGCGTCGTTGACGTCTCAGCAAAAGCCGGACTTCTCCTATACGTACAGTACAAGTCATATCGGCAGACCCATGTACGGCATTAACAGAGCGTCCGGCTCTTTAGGACGCACTCAAGCCTGTAACGCGGCTTTGTTTTATTGGTCAACGCTCCGTACAGACCAGCAAATTCAAGACGCCAAAGACGGCAAAAAGGTTCCAGACACCGCTCTGCCGTATTCCCGATTTGTATCCCAGCAGGTTCTGCTCGATTCCCTTGATCGGTTCGTTGCGCGAATCGGCTGGCTCGACGGCGCACGAAAGCATTCCGTTCCGCACGACCATTTCAATAAAATTGCCGGATATTTCTATTACTTCGGGCATCTGTACGCCAGTCAGGAACTGCTGGAACTGGAAAGCAAAGCAGAGCAAAAGCGCATCGCCGCCCATCTGACCAGCATTCTCATGAGCGTTCAGGACAAAGACGGCTCGTACTGGGATTTCGTCATGTACGACTACGGTCAGCCCTGGGGAACCAGCATGGCTCTGATTAGCTTGGCAAGATGCTATGAGTTTGTTAAATAGTTGCGCTGACAATTCCCTACTGCCTACTGCCTACTGCCTACTGCCTAA
>CACXSS010000127.1 GCA_902770245.1 uncultured Planctomycetota bacterium
TGCTGCTGAGCGAATTCACCGACGGGCTTTCGAACACGCTCATGGTTGGCGAGACGATTCCCGCTCACTGCAACTATTCCTGCGCTCACTGCATCAACTTCCCGGTAACCGGAACCGGCATTCCCATCAACACGTTTGAACGGCTTTCAGAAAGCTCCAATAACGCGTACTATCGCACCTGCGGATACAAAAGCTTTCATATTTCCGGCGTCAACATGATTATGGGCGACGGCTCCGTTCATTTTATCGACGAGTCGATTGACTACGAAACGTATAACTATCTCGGAACCCGCAACGGCGGAGAAATTCTTGCCGAAGATTGGGAATAATTTCAAAGCTGACATTAAACAAAAAACATGAAATACAATCGCTTTTTTTTGATCGTTCTGCTGACTGTTGCTGTTACACTTTCAGGCTGTTCAGACGGCAAGCCGAAAAGAACGCCCGTTTCCGGCCGCGTTATATTTGACGGAATAGAACAGCCGGCGGAAGGCGTCATATACTTCGCGCCGGTTTCCGGAGAACTGAAACGTCCGGGGTTTGGCAAGTTCGATTCCTCCGGTCGTTACAGCGTTACGTCGTTCGGTCGAGAAAAACAGGACGGCTTGCTGCCGGGAACGTACAAGGTTTACGTAGAAGCGTTCAAGACCCTTCCCACGCCGGAAAATCCCAATCCGCCGTCGTACGTTCCGAAGACGTATCAATCGGCGGACAAGACGCCTTTGGAACTGGTCGTTCCACCTGGCGGTAAAAAGATTACTCAGGATTTTACGATAACTAAGTAAGATGATTGCTGCTAATCTTTGGTTGCGATAATAGTAAGTTTTTATTTTTGAACGCAGAGTACGCAGACTCCTCGCAGAATACGCAGAGACGGGCTGGGAATGTGGCGACGACGCCAACTACGTTGTCTACGCCACGATTCCCGCCCGATTAATCTTAAATTTAAAAATTTTATTTATATATTCTAAATCGAATATTTTTTAAAAATCGCAAGCGGACATCGTGTCATAGCCCGAGAATCGGGCGTAGATGACACATGGACGCTTGCTTCTGCGCTCTCTGCGAGTAGTCTGCGGTCTCTGCGTTCTCTTTTCTTTTTCGTATAACCAATTTGAATAGACTAAATAGAACTTACCGCTGTCCGTAGTACGCATTGGGACCGTGTTTTCTGTTGTAATGCTTTTGCAATACCCACGGTTCCAAACAGGGCGCGTCCGGATTGATTGCCAGCGTATCTCGCGCCATAACGGCAACCGCTTCTAAAGCGACCGCGTTTTTAACGGCTTCATGACCGTCCGCCCCCCAGGTGAACGGACCGTGTCCAGCCGCCAATACAGCGGGAATCTCAACCGGATTGAACTTGCCCAGCTTGAACCGTTCGATAATAACTCTGCCGGTGTTGACTTCGTACCCGGCGTTGATTTCTTCTTCCGTTAACGGACGCGTGAGCGGAACGAACCCGTAGAAATGGTCAGCGTGCGTCGTTCCGAAACAGGGAATTTCTCTCCGAGCTTGCGCCCAGGCAACAGCGCACGAACTGTGTGTATGAACGATTCCCCGCAATATCTTGGCGTTGTTTTCCTGAGCGTACTGGAGGAAAAATCGATACAGCTCAACGTACGTCGGCGTGTCGGACGACGGACGATTTGTCCCTTCTACAACGGCGCCGTTTAAATCGACAACGACCATGTCGGCGGGCTTCATAACGTCATACGGAACGCCGCTGGGTTTGATGACAAACGCGTCGCCGGCTTCTGTAAGCTGACCGACGTTGCCCCATGTCAATGTAACAAGCCCGTACTTGACCAGGTTGAGGTTTTCCTGACAAACGATTTCTTTTAATTCCTGAATATTCATAGCTGTCGTCAGAGATTATTTTCTACCGATTGTAATTTTATGATCGTACAGTTTCCCGTTGCGAAAATAAACGATTGGAACGGTCATGCCGGGTCGGGTAATCCTGACCAGATAAACCAAATGATCTTTGTCTTCAACAACGGTTCCGTTAAAATACAAAATGACGTCTCCGTAATGCAATCCTGCTTTTCCGGCGGGAGAAGACGGCGCAGGCGCCAGAATTCTGGCTCCGATTCTTGGCGGGTAAACAGGCGTGTGCCGATTGGTAAACACAGCGGCAAAAACGCCCAGTTTCGCTGCGTCGGCTGTAGAATAATTGGCGTCAAACGACGCGCCCAGCCAGCCGCGTTCTACTTTCCCGGACAGAATGAGCTGCTCTATAACGGCGTTTGCCAGTTTTGAAGGAATCGCAAACGAGACGCCTTCGCCGTAGCCGGTGTTGCTGGCGATGGCGGCGTTGATTCCAATTGCCTCGCCGCGGAGATTGATTAACGGTCCGCCGCTGTTGCCGGGATTTATCGGGGCGTCTGTTTGAATATAGTCCTGAATTTCGCTGGACGTTTTCCCAACCTGTAAATTCCGGCGTCCTTTTGCGCTGACAATTCCGCTGGAGAACGTATTTCTCAACCCGAACGGACTTCCGGCGGATAAGACAAAGTCTCCCACACGCACCGCGTCGCTGTCCCCGAAATCCAAAGCAAGATATTTCCCCTTAATTTGCAGCAGAGCAATATCCGTTGCCGGGTCAGAAAGGATTTTTTCCGGATGAATAACTCGCCCGTCCGCCAGATAAATATTGACGTTTTGGGGCGTGTCGATGTTTTCCTCTGCGTGAATTACATGTCCGTTTGTTACAACGTATTGCTTGTTGAGCCGTTCGATAATAAACCCGGCTCCCGACTCGTTGTTGAGTTCCTTGACGTGACGAATCGCCGCTCCGCCTGGTTTATGAATGGATGTAGTTTCTATATGTACAATCGCTGGACGGGCAAGCTGAATGGAAAGACTCAGAGCTTCAGAGACGCTAATTGAGTTTGAAGCTCCAACGGCGCGTAAACGATTGGAAATGTTTTGACGTCCTGAAATCGTGTATTCTTCTGGAAGAACGAAGATGGGATGCGGATTGGAAGAAACGTTTGACGATTCGTTGTCTGGGCTTTGAACGGATTCGTCTTGAGCGAAAAGGAATACCCCTTCCTTCAGCCCCGTTCCGAAAAAGAACAGGGCTATAAGAAGAAACAAAGACCATTGTTTATACTGAAAGATCATTCAAAATCTGTCAACTGATAATTAACGATTCGCGAAATCAATCGAAACCATAATACGAGTAATTATCGTAATCGCCGTCTTCCTCCAACTCTTCCTGACACTTTAAGCAAAGCTCTGCGCCGGGAATAACCTCAAGACGTTCAATCGGAATCGGCATACCGCATTCTTCGCACAGACCGTATTCGCCGGTTTCCATTTTGTGAAGAGCGTTGTCGATGGACGTCAGTTCCTGGGATTCCTTTTCCGCCAGCTGAGAACGCATTTCGGAATGGACGGAATCAATAGCCGCGTCTGCAGTGTCGCCGGACGCCTGAGAACTGACGTTAGCCGTGTCGAGTCCTCCCCAAAATGAACTGAGGATTTCACTGCGGCGCTGTAATAACTGCTGACGAAGCTGAGCGATAATCGCCGCGTTCGCTTTGGTCATGAATTTTGTAGCGCGCTTGGCTTTTGGCTTGGCTTCCGATTCCGGTTCAATGACAGGCGCTTCAGGCTTCTTAATCGCGTCTTTGACGACGGACGGCTTGCTGACAGTTTCAGCAGACTTGGCTTTGCTGACTTTCGGCGTTTTTGTCGAAGTCGTTTTGGCAGGAGAGGTCTTTTGGGTCGTCTTGACTGGGGCTTCCGCCTGGGCGGGCTTTGCCGGCTTGGACGTCTTTTTAACAGCGCCCGCCTCTACGGACTTCGGCGCCTTTTCCGATTTAACCGTTTTTTTCACAACCGCCTTTTTAGAAGTTTCAGGCTTCGAAGTTGCTTTGGTTTTTACGTTGGAAGCGGTAGTCGGTTTGGAAGCTGGCTTAACAACCGGTTTCGCAGCTGCAGATTTCGATTTGGCTTCTGCAGGCTTTGTTGTCTTTTTGACAGCCGACTTTTTCTCTGGCGCAGACTTGGCTGCGGTTGCTTTTGCTGCCGCCTTTGTCGCCTTTGAGGTTTTGGCAGCTGCATTTTTGGGGGTTACGGTGGATTTCACGGACGTCTTGGATGTAGAGCCAGCCATCGCGATTCTCCTGCTAATTGTTTTCTATAGAATTCCAAAGTATTTTACTTTATCAAATCGGAATCCTGAATTTAAATTTCGTCCAGAACTATTCGTTCTTCTAAAACTTGTCAAATGTTATATACAATATTTATTAAATAACAACGGGGGCAAATGAATTTTTATTACAAAATTGTAAAGAAAATAGTCCAAATTATCAATTATAGAGAATTTGACGGCAAAAAAACAGATTTTCTCTATGAAAAATAACAATTAGCCTAATTCATCTGTCAATATTGTCTGTAATGTATGAAATAGTAAATGATGAACGGAAAAGGAATGTGTCCAAAAACGCTTTGAACGCCAGGCGTCAAGGTTGACGTCTATTTGACCATCTCCAAAACCTTGTCGTGAATCAAACCGTTGGTAGCGATAGCCTGTTGGGAAGTATGTGTGGTAACGCCGCAGAAGTCGGTGAACTTCCCGCCCGCCTCGACGATGACGGGCAGCAGGGCGGCAGCATCCCAAATGCTCAAAACCGGGTCGACAATGCATTCCGCTCGACCGGTCGCGACGAGCATGTATCCGTAGCAGTCGCCCCAGGTTCGGGTCAGGTAAAACGTCTTTTCCAGTTTCTCGTAAATGTCGCGCCGGTTGATTTCGTCAAAGGTGAGAACTTCGCTTGTCAAAAACAGCCCCTCTGACAGGTCTGAAAGCTGAGAAACGCGCGTTTGAACCGGTTCCGATCCGTTTTTCGTATACCAGCAGCCATGCCCAATAGCCGCGTATACCATTTCTCCGGTGGCGGGAATGGAAATGACGCCGATGACGCTTTCCCCCTGATATTCTACAGCAATGAGAGTTCCGTAGAGCGGAACGCCGTGAATAAACGACTTCGTGCCGTCGATCGGGTCGAGAATCCAGCGGTATCCGGAAGTTCCGAGCTTTTCGTCCCATTCTTCACCCAGGATCCCGTCGTCGGGAAACGCTTTTTCAATAATCTCGCGCAGAGCTTTTTCGGTGTTTTTGTCCGCTTGAGTTACAGGAGTTCGGTCGGACTTCATATCGACCCGCAAATCTCGGGACATAAAATAAGATTGGGTAATTTTAGCAGCCTCTTTTGCGGCGGAAATTGCCAGGTTGAGTCGTTCTTGCATGGATAGAAACAGGGAATAAGTCGTTGAAAATTTTAAGCTGCGAGTTTTACGCCGACAGGATAGTCTTTCTGCTGGCAGCTAACATTGATTTCTAAATATAACGATAAAAACGGTTCTGACAAGCGCTTTTTCTGACTTTCTACAGAAAATTTCTCAAAAGAACGAATTTTTTTCTTGCGTTTTGGAAAAAATGAATTATTATATAGGAGAATGGAGAATTAAATAGAAAGACGTAATACGTCCAGAGGAACAGGGAGCTGGAATTGTCAACTTGCCCGATCCGTTTTCCACGCGTAAACCTTAACCAACAATTACCCATGTCAACATCCGATTCGAATAACGACGAATTAAATAACGAATTCGAAGACTTCGCCAATTCTGACGCTGGGGTTCCGCTCGATGGAGAAACATCTGACGGTTCCGCCTATACAGAAGAAGCGTCCGGAGACGCCTATGCGGACGCCGGCGAGTACGCAGACCCCAACGACTACGCAGATTCCGGCGAGTACTCGGAAGCCGATTCGAGCGAATATCCAGACGCCGATTCCAGCGAGTATCCAGCAGACGCTTACGCGCCCCTGGAAGGCGACGAGTATTCTGACGGCGCTTATGCAGACGAACCTGTCGAGGAAGAGCGTCAGGAAGTGTATTTCCCGCCGGTAATGAACCGTTATAATGTCATTCTGCTTATTTCGCTTATTATTTTGTGTATTGGCATTGTTCTGGTTCTCATTCGTTTGGCGGACTATAAGTTTAACGTCAAGGCGAAGCAGACGGACAGCGGATTCGCGTCTGTTGAACGCGTTGATTCCACGTCAAACGCAGCGATTTCCGTAATTAAAAACGTCTGATTGATTTAACCGATTTTTTATCCGCAATCCCTAAGAGGGCTTAAGCCGTTCCTGAATAAGGAGCGGCTTTTTTCGTTAATTGACGCTAGAAAAAGCAGACGCGAAGCGCTCAACTAGAACCGCGTAGCGGTTCAATGTTAATAGCCGTGAGTTTTAACCCACGGGAGGGATGAGTTGACGCAAGCGAATCTCGATTGTTATGTGTGAAAAAAGCGCTGCTAAAAAGCATTGTTTACAGCTTTGCGTCAATTGCTAATTGCTCATTGATAATTGCTAATTCTCATCTCAATTGCGCCCCTTGCAATTATGTCTGTTTGAGGTATAATCAAAAAATCTGGTTTTATAAATTTTTTCCTTACCCCCCTTTACCGGAGACGATTATGCTCGGTTTAGACGATCCTGTGATTTGGTCAGGTTACCTGGCTTGTATTTTATCGACGCTTTTGTGCATCGGTTACGGCGCATGGCATTGGAACGACAACGAAAACGACGACGCGTCCAAATAGTTCCCAATTCCTTTCCTAAACATTTCCCCCCCCTTTTAATTTTTCTGTACAATGAACCCTATCCTTACCGCGGCAATTATTGTCGTTTATATTGGAATCCTCGCATTTCTCGGCTATAAAGCGCACCAGCAAACCCGCTCGTCAGACGACTTCCTTCTGGCGGGGCGAAAAGTTCACCCGTTCGTTATGGCTCTGTCCTACGGCGCGGCGTTTATCAGCACGTCGGCAATTATCGGCTTCGGCGGATTTGCCGCGGCGTTCGGAATGAGCTTGCTGTGGCTCGTTTTCGCCAATATTTTCTTTGGGATTTTTGTCGCCTTTATTTTCTTCGGACTGCCGACGCGCCGTCTGGGATTAAAACTCAAGGCGCAGACGTTCCCGGAGTTCCTCGGACGTTTTTATCAGTCCCGGCTGATTCACGGCTTGATGGCGTTTATTATCGTCCTGTTTATGCCGCTGTACGCGTCTGCCGTTTTAATCGCCTCCGCCCGATTTATCGAAACGACTTTTGCTCTGGACTACAACGTCGCCATTTTGATATTCAGCGCCCTGATTGCCGTCTACGTCATTTTGGGCGGATTAAAGGGCGTCATGTTTGCCGACGCGTTCCAAGGCTCGATCATGTTTGCCGGGATGCTGCTTTTGCTTCTTTTCGCCTACGGCAAGATGGGCGGCGTCGTTCCGACTCATAAAGAACTCGATAACCTGCCCGCCAAAATCGCTCAGGAATTTGACGAGCTAACGCCAAAATTGGAAAACATTCGCAAGCTGGACGCGTCAGACGCCAACGTTGCAGACGAGTCTATTGAACAGTGGACGGCGAAAATGAATCAGCAGGCGAAAGCCCATTCCGCTGAAGAACAAGCTGCGCCGCAATCGGAAGCGCTGGCTCAGTATGTCGAATTGAGAAAAGACGAGAAAGCCGCTGCGACGATTGACAACCATCTGGTCGTTTCCAAGATTTCACAAAACGGATTCCAGGGCTGGACGCGGTTCCCGGCGACGGGTACAAAGCTGTTCTACGTTATCTTGACGAGTATTATTTGCGGCGTTGGAATCGGCGCGTTAGCGCAGCCGCAGCTGGCGGTTCGGTTCATGACGGTTAAAAGCGACCGGGAACTTCACCGCGCCGTCGTCATGGGCGGAGTGTTTATCTGCTGTATTGTCGGCACGGCGTATCT
Organism: uncultured Planctomycetota bacterium; assembly: GCA_902770245.1. Classification (GTDB taxonomy): domain Bacteria; phylum Planctomycetota; class Planctomycetia; order Pirellulales; family Thermoguttaceae; genus RUG11551. The sequence goes on from CACXSS010000127.1 coordinate 7,801, forward strand.
GGTCGGCTCGCTGACAAACGTCTGGTTCTTCCAGCAAAGCGGACGAATTGCCATGACAAGCGTTTCCGACGGCAACCTCGACAAGATCATCCCGACGTTTATCAATCAGGCTTTGCCGAAATGGTTTGGACTGCTGTTTATGCTCACGCTGCTGTCTGCGGCGATTTCCACGCTCAGCTCTCTGTTCCACGCCATGGGCAGCGCGCTGGGACGCGACTTAATAGAATGTTCCATTCTCAACAAGACGGGGAACTCCTCAATCCCGCTGATGAAAGTTTGCGTTTTCCTGTCGCTGATTGTAACAACGATTCTGTCGTTCTACATGCCCAAGGGGATTGTCGCCATTGCGACGTCTACGTTTATGGGCTTGTGCGCCGTTTCGTTCCTGCCGATGTACGTTGGAGCCCTGTACTGGAAACGCGTTACCCGCGCCGGCGCGATTGCCAGCCTTGTCGTCGGGTTCGCCTTCAGCTTCTTCTGGATGACGTTTGTTCAGATGCCCAAGGGCGAGCTGCCGGCTTTGTTTGCCAATATGTTTTTAGGAAAGCCCAGCATCCTGTCAGAACCGTGGCGCTGGATTGACGTAATTGTCATTACTCTCCCGATAAGTACATTGACGCTTATCGTCGTCAGTTTGCTGACAAAGCCTGAATTGCGAGAAGATTGAAAGACGGTAATGAAGTGAGCGTCAGCGAACGAAATTACGCATTCGCCGTTAGGCGAACATGTTGTCGGGTGCCGCATTTTACGTTCGCCTTTGGCGAACTGCGTAATTCCGCTCCCGTTGGTCGCTCCATTACCGCCTTCCATCCATTTACTATTCTCTATTCCCTCCTAATACCATGAAACGCCATATTGCAACTATCGTCCTTTCCCTTTTGACTCTCCTTTTCGCCGCCAACTTCGCGTTGGCTGAAAACCTGTTTACGCCGCAGGCTATTGTCGACCTGGCGAACTCGGACGCCGTTCCGCAAAATGTAACGGAAGACATCGTCTGTACGGAACAGGCGACAGCGAGAATTGTCATGTACAAAGTCGGCGCGGACTGGAACGACAAGTCTGCGGAGGTCTGGAGCTGGAAGGCGTCCGACTCCCCGGAAATTAAGAAGGAGCATTATTCCTGGTTCCGCAACCCGGACGAAGCCAAGCCGGTTCTCGGCGCGACGCATTTGCTCATGACAGCGTCCGGCGGGGGCGTGGCGCTGGTTCGGCTGTCCGATAAAAAGGCGCTCTTTTATACTCACGTTCACGGCAACCCGCATTCCGCCGCTCTGCTGCCGGACGGGAATATTGCGTCCGTTTCCAGCTCTGGGTTCGTTCGCCTCTATACGGTTCCGGAACAGTTTACAGACCCGAACGTCCCGTTTACCGATTACCCGCTTTACGGCGGGCACGGCTTGGTCTGGGACGCCCAGTCCAAACTCCTGTGGGGTCTGGGATATTTAGAACTCGTCGCCTATGAGTACAATTTTGATAAACAGAATCCGAAACTGACCAAAGTTCAATCCTATTCGTTACGGGGAACGCCCGCTTTAGGCGGACACGACCTGTATCCCGTCCCCGGCAGCCGACTTTTCCTTCTCACCGGCAACGGCGCCGCGATTTTCGATCTGGAAACCAAAAAGTTCACAACCATCTGGAAGGATGCGGGTTCTCGAACCGAGATTTACGATTCCAAAACCAACGATTACGCCACTCTCGGCGAAAGCGACCACAAAACCGTCGTTAAATCCGGCGCGTTTATCGTCCTCGCTCCGACCAACAGCTATCATACCGATACAATCCGTTACATGAACAAACCGCTCACCGCAATTGGAACCCATACCGGCGCCCGCTACTGCAAAGCCCGCTGGTGGATTCCTAACACGTTCTCGGACGGGGAGGAAAAAACGGTAAACGAGTAAACTAAATTCAGACGGATTTTCGAGAAGTAAATAGAAGGAGATTCAATATGGCTATTCCCAAGATTGATAAAAAGTATATTGACGAAGCATTAGAGTATATTGATGAACACGGCGTTCCTCACAATAACCAAAGTTATAGATACTATCTGGTAACTGAGGATGGAAAGGAATACCCTCCGATGTTTGTAATAGCGGTGGCTAGGGATTTGTCAAATGGAGTTAAGCTTTCAAAGGGAGATAAGATTTTAACAGATGGTTACGATGCAGGTGAGGCTGTTAACTTTTTACAGAAACTGGGATTTACCATCGAAACGAGGGAGAAAAAGACCGAACAGTCTACGTCAAAAGACAGCGCTGTTTCAACCGATGAAAGCGTTGGCAATCAGGTGGGGAATGCGCCCCCAACTGGCACTGACTCTCCAGAAGAACGTGTTAAGCAACCTGTGGAGTATCAGAATCCATACTCTAAGATGTTGATTCAATCGCATAACATAATCTTCCACGGCGCCCCTGGAACTGGTAAAACCTACCTTGCAAAAGAAATTGCCGCCGATATTATCAGCGATGGCACT
>CACXSS010000128.1 GCA_902770245.1 uncultured Planctomycetota bacterium
AGGCTGATGGAAATCGCCCAGCCCAGACCGGATTCAAACCCGTAACGGATTGACTGACCGAAGTCCATGCTGCGTTCGACCATGAACAAACTTCCCGCCAGAATGGCGCAGTTGACCGTAATCAGCGGCAGGAAGATTCCCAGCGCGTTGTAAAGGCTGGGAACGTATCGGTCGAGGAACATTTCCAAAATCTGGACAATAGCGGCAATAACGCCAATAAACGAAATCAACGTCAAATATTCCACCCCGTTCGGGACGAGAATATAATGATAAATCATGTAGTTGACCGGAACTGTAATCGCCATAACGAACGTTACAGCAACGCCCAATCCCAACGCGGTTTTAACGTTTTGCGAAACCGCCAGGAACGTACACATTCCCAAAAACAGGGACAGGGCAAGGTTCTGAACAAAGACGTTGCGAATGAATTCTGTAATGTAAAATTCCATAATCTTTGAGATAAACCCTTTAGCGGCTTTCGGAATCCCGAAGCCGTTACACAGAGTTTATTTGTCTCCCTCCTGCAGTTTTGGGTTGATGGTTTTAAACAGCCAGATAATCAGACCGATGATAAAGAACGCGCTGGGCGCCAGAATCATCAAGCCGTTGGGCATATACCAGCCGCCGTTGTTGACCGTCTTGAGAACTTCAAATCCGAAAATCGTTCCGGAACCGAAGAATTCACGGAGGAACGAAACGATCATCAGAATCAGACCGTATCCGAGTCCGTTGCCCAAACCGTCGACAATGCTCAACACAGGCGGGTTCTTCATGGCGAACGCTTCAGCGCGGCCCATGATAATGCAGTTGGTAATAATCAGGCTGACGAATACGGACAGGCTCTTGGACAGTTTGAACGCGAACGCCTGTAACACGAGGTCGACAATCATAACCATAGCCGCGATAATAACCATCTGTACGATCATACGGATGCTCGACGGAATATGGTTGCGAATCAGGCTGACGGCGAAGTTGGAACATACCAGAACAGCTGTAACGGCGATTGTCATCGTTAACGCCGTGTCCATTTTGGTTGTAACCGCCAAGGCGGAACAGATGCCCAGTACGCTAAGAGCAATCGGGTTGGTTGCGAACAGCGGACTGAGAAACGCTTCTTTATATTCTTTTGCAGTCGCCATTATTTTGCGCCTCCTTTCGAATTGTCGTCAGATTTGGGGGTTGCATTAGCGCAAACGGTTTTGCTTTCCGGGGGAAGCTGTCCGGCTTTAAGCTGAGCCAGCAGTCCCTTGTATTCGTTGAGCCAGTAACCGATCTGGTTGTTGACGCCATTGCAGGTCAGAGTTGCGCCGGAGATGCCGTCAACTATATGCGCGGCGTTTTTATCGCTCGGATCAACGGTTCCCTTAATGACTTTCAGTTCCGCTTTTCCGGACTCGTCGTAGGCTTTCTTTCCAATCCATTTGTCCGCCCACATCGGGTTTTCAACTTCGCCGCCCAAGCCGGCGGTTTCGAGCTGATCGTAGTACAGCAGACGTCCAACGGTGGTAAAGTCGTTATTGAGGGCGATAAATCCGTACATGGTCGACCAAAGTCCTTTGCCGAAGAACGGCAGAATAACCTTTTCCAACTCGCCTTTGTCGTTTCTGACCAGATAAATTGTAACGTAACGCGGCACGGTCGGAACGCCAGGCTTGACTTCTCCTTCCGGAACGAGCGTATAGCCGTCTTTGTTCATCAGGACGCGTTCGTCAAACGTCGCCGGATTGAATTCGTCTGCGTTTGTAACAAACTTTTCCTTGAGCAAATCGTAGACTTGCGGGTCGATCTTTTCAAACGCCGGGGCGATATCGCTGGCTTTGTATCCGGGTTCAACCAGACCCGCCGCCAGGACGATGTTGCCGCGTTTGAAGTTGAGTTTATTCTGTTCAATTATGGGTCTGAGAACGACGTTTGCCGTTGAGACCAGCGTCGCGCAGACGGCGCAAACCGCAATCGCGACGAAAAACGTTTTAAATAAGCTGTTATTAGACATTTCGCAAAGCCCTCCGTTTAATGTTGGCCTGGACGAAGAAGTAGTCAATCATCGGGGCGCAGAGGTTTCCAAACAGAATGGCAAGCATGACGCCTTCCGGATACGCCGGGTTCATTGCGCGAACGACAATAACCAGCGCTCCGATAAGGAACCCGTAAACGTACTGACCGCCTCGCGTCAACGCTCCTGTTACAGGGTCAGTCGCCATAAAGGCGCAGCCCAGAGCGAAGCCGCCCATCACAAAATGCCAGTGCGGGTAAATGCCCCAGGCGGGATTGGTCGTGTAGCCGATAGCGTACATGAAGTACGTAAACACGGCAAGAGCGCCAGTTCCAACGCACATGGAAAGCATGACTCGCCAGGAGCCGATGCCGGTGAAGATCAGCATCGCCGCGCCGATTAAGCAGCACAGAGCGCTGGTTTCGCCCATTGATCCGGGAATGAATCCGGCGAAGCAGTCGAACCAGTATTGCATATCCGTCAAGTTTTGACTGGCGGCGACGGCGGAGATGCCGTCCATGCCCTGCTGAGTTGCCGCGGCAAGAGGCGTTGCCATTGTTAAGCCGTCAACCGGAACCCAGATGCTGTCTCCGGTAATCGTACCGGCGAAGGCGAAGAAGATAAACGCTCGAGCGACCAGAGCCGGGTTGAGGATGTTTCTGCCCGTTCCGCCAAAGACTTCTTTTCCAATCACGACGCCGAAGGAAATCGAAACGGCGACAATCCAAAGCGGAATCGTGGCAGGAAGCGTCAGCGGGAAAAGCATGGCTGTTACGAAAAAGCCCTCGTTGACAATCTCTTTTCGGAAGATCGCGAAAACGACTTCCCACAGAATTCCGACTATAAACGTTACAACGTAAATCGGAATGAAGTACATCGCGCCAAAGACGATAAACTGAATCGGGTGGCTGAAGTACGAAACCGTTCCCTTTTCCGGGACGGCGCCGAGGTCAAAGTTCCCGACTTTAACGCAGCTCATGAGCCAGCCGCGCCAGTTTTTCAAGCCCTCTGTCGGCAGCGATTTCAGCGGAGCGACAACGGTCTTTTCTACGCCTTTGTCGTCAACAATCTTTTGAGCAACGCTCGTTGTTGACATCGTCTTGTACGCCTGATAGCCAGTATTATAACACGCCATAAAGCAGCAGGGAATCAGCGCGATGCAGACGGTAATCATCATGCGTTTGAAGTCAATCGAATCGCGAACGGCGCATTTGCCTGTCGCGACTTCTTCCGGAGTGTAGAAGAACGTATCGAAGACTTCCCATAACGGATATAGAGCCTCCAGCTTTCCGCCTTTGGAAAACCAGGGTTTTGTCTTATTGAAAATGAATTTAATCGGATTCCACACGGTTTAGCCCTCCTTGTCGATGAGTGTTAAAACGGAACGGAGCATCGAACCGAATTCGTTTTTGCCCGGATCGACGTAAGTGCACAAAGCCAGGTCTTCCTCGTCCAGTTCCAAAGCCCCGAGCTGTTCCGACTGTTCCAGATTTCCCACCGCCAAAGCGCGAGTGAGGAACACCGGCAGGATGTCCAAAGGCATAACGTCGTCCATCGACCCGATAGAGAAAATCGCGCGCGGACCGCCGTAAACGTCCGTTGTCATGTTATATTCCCAATTCGGGAAGAACAGCGACGCGTTCGTCCATTTGGTTGAGAAGTCAACGAACTTCGGAAGAATCCAGCCGAACAGGCGACGCTTGACGCCTTCGCGGAGAACGGAAACCTGAAGACTGTAACGTCCCAGATAATTCAGACCTGGTTCAGACTTGCGACCGTTCAAAACCGACCCGGAAATAACGCGGGCGGGAATTTCGTCTTTCGTTTCAGCGTCGAATTCGCCGTTGGTCAGCTCGTCCAGATTGGCGCCGATTCGGGTTTTAATCAACCGCGGCTTTTTCACAATCGGACCGGAGAGAGAAATAACGCGAGCTTTACAAATGTATCCCGTTTTGAACAGATATCCGAAGGCGGCGACGTCCTGATAATTGACGTGCCAGACAACGTTCGTTCTTGACGCCGGGCAGAGGAAATGAATGTGCGTTCCAACCAGACCGCAGGGGTGCTTTCCGGAGAATTCCGCAACCTTGAGGTTCGGAAGCCCTTCCGCTTCTTCAGGAAGAACGCGGCAGTCCGGCGACTGACAGAAGAACAGCGGCTTGTCGCCAGCCAGGACGGACAGAACTTTCAACCCTGCCAGAAAATCGTCTTCTCTGTCTTTGAGCGCAACGGCAGGACAGGGAGCGTGCGGGTTGGAGTCCATCGCTGTTACAAAAATCGCGTTGGGACGCGTTTCCGGAGACGGGACTTTGCTGAACGGTCGAGTCCGAAGAGCCGTCCACTGACCGGAATCGACCAGCGTTTTGACGACGTCGTCTGCCGTAAGCTTATCCAGCGGCGTAACCGGGAACTGGATTTTCTCCTCCTCTTTGGGGTCAATCTCGATTACCACAGACAGCAAAGCGCGTTTGTCGCCGCGGTTAATCGCCTTGACCGTTCCCCCGGCTGGGGACGTGTATTTTACTCCAGGCGTCTTTTTATCGGTAAAAAGAACCTGACCCAATTTCACCCGGTCGCCCTCCTGGACGGCCATGGTCGGCTTCATTCCAACGTAGTCAGGACCGACAACCGCCACGGTTTTCACCTGCGGCGAGTCCTGAATACTCTGAAGCGGCTTGCCTGCCAGCGGCAAGTCAAGCCCTTTGTAAATCTTAAATGAGTTCATAGGGTAGGCATAGGTTAATAAATAAACTGATATTTGACAATGGGATACGAAAGAGAACAGACCATCGGCGCGACGCCGTTTTCGTCTTTCTCTACTATTCCACTATACTTTATCCATTTTTCCATTATCTCTAGTTTACCATAAATTTTAAATTTGTGCACTATGGGGACTAAAAATTTTTTGAATTATTTTGATATTTAGACGGTTTTATTTGAAAGAAACAATGTTTTCTAAGATCTTTACCCATTTTTACACCTCATAACAATAATATTTGTTGACCGGAATCTGTCAATGCGATTAAAAATGTGTTATAATACTGAACTGGATAATAGTCATTCAACTTACTCTACTCAAAAAATCATGTTTAGCAATTCCACCCCAGATCCGTCTGACGGCAATATTGATTTCAATCAGCCAACGCCGACGTCTTTTTTGGACGAGCTTCGCAGCCACGACCAGAAAGCGTGGGAACGGTTTAACCTTCTCTATGGACGTTTGGTTGTTTACTGGCTCATTCAACGAGGCGTGTCCAATCGGCAGATTCGGAAAAAGATGTTGTACGATATCTGCATCCTTGTCATGAAATCAATTGGCGGATTCCGAAAAGAAAAGCCGACGGATCGATTCCGAAGCTGGCTGCATAAAGTCGTTGACAATTACGTTACAGGCGTTCAAAGAGATTATCAGAAAAAGAAGAATCGCCCCAATGCGGTTTACGACCCCTCCTCTCACGCAATATCAGACCCTCATTCGTCTGTCCTGGATACGGTTCTCAAAATGGAACAGGAACAAATCCGACAGGACGACCCTGACAACGTCGAGAATTTGACCGAAGACGAAATCTACGCTCAAGGGTTAATGCGCGTGTTGGGTACGCATTTCTCACAACGCGACGTCGATATTTATTATCAGCTTGTTTATGAAAAGAAGAATTCTTTTCAAGTCGCGGAGCTGACCGGGCTTAAGCCCGCCAATATCAGGAAGATTCGTCAGCGAATCAACGACTATCTGAAAAAATATCTTGCAGAGTTAAACGAACTGGAAGATGACGACAACGAAGACGATTTGGAAATATGAGCAAATCCAAGCCTCTGCCGCTTGAAACGGAGTTATCCAGTTTTATGTCGATGATGAGGGACGAGCTGGAAAACAACAAGACGTTTGAACTGCCGTTGACGATTGGTCAATACCGTCTGGAACAGCTTGTCGGACGGGGCGGGATGGGAGACGTCTATCGCGCTGAAAATCTGGTTCTGAAAAGAACGGAAGCGCTCAAGTTCGTTCGTACAAAACTGATTCTCGAGCCGAGCGCTCTGGAACGTTTTCAGACGGAAATCGAATCGACCGCCAAACTGCTTCACCCCAACGTTGTAACAGTTTTTAACGCCGGGGAATTCGAGGGACGACCATATATGGTTATGGAATTCCTCCAAGGAGAAACGGTTCATCAGTACGTTTGTCGGCGGCTTAAACAAGATTCTCCGCTGTCAGTTCAAGAAGCCGTCGACATCATTATACAGGCGGCGCAGGGCTTGCAGTACGCTCACGAAAATGGATTCGTACATCGAGACGTTAAACCAGGAAACCTCTGGATAACGCCTAAGAATACCGTTAAAGTTCTGGATTTGGGATTGGCTGTCGCCGCGTCCCAGGAAACGGACGTTCAAATCGTCGGGACACCAGACTTTATGCCGCCGGAACAGTGTGTTGGAAATCGGGAAAAACAGGAACTCTGCGCGTCTGCCGATCCGCGATCGGATATTTATCCTTTGGGCTGTACGCTGTTCTTTATTCTAACGGGGCGCGTTCCATTTGACGGAGAAGAGTATTCGACGTCAAAAAAGAAACTGGAAGCGCAGCAATGTCTCGCTCTGCCGGAATTGTCTCAATTTCGAAAAGACGTTCCTGATCGAATTCAGCGCGTTTTGAATCGTATGACGGCAAAGTCAATTGACGATCGTTACTCTTCCATGACAGAAGTAATTCAGGCGTTAAAAAAGCAGACGGTTAAAAAAACGCCGGTTATTGCAGCGCTTGCCGGAGTCGTTCTGTTGGGAATAGCTGGTCTTTGGGGAACGAACGCATACAACGCTTCCAAAACCGCCATTGTTCAGACCTTGCCAACAAATCCCGAAGCTGAGGCGATAATTCAAGACGTTATCGCTCCGTTTCCTCCTGGAAAGGAAGCGGGCGAGAAACAGGTTCGCGTTGTCGACGGCGTTGAATATGTCTTTCGCTGGATCCCGCCGGGAACGTTTGTCATGGGAGGCTACAGAACGCCCCTGTCCAAAGAGATGTCAACTCCGCAGTTGCTGGGAATTGCCCGGAAATACAGCCTATTGGGAATTGACGAATTGGACGAATTGGAAACAAGTCTTGAGAATTCAGAGTCGCTTGAACAGCAGACTCTGTTGCATGACAAGCTATATTCAGAACTGAGTTCCAATCCCTCTTTAATCAATGGCTCCATTCCTCATCCTGTAACGCTCACAAAAGGGTTTTGGGCGCTGGACTGCGAGGTTACGCAAAAGATGTGGTTTTCCGTCATGCCTGACAGTACGGCTAACTCTGCGATAAAAAATCTTAACGAGCCTGAAAACGCTCCTGTCAGAATGGTAAGCTGGACGGACGCCCAGGAATTCTGTCAGGCGTTGTCAGAAAAGCTCAGCGCCGACGTCCGTTTACCCACAGACGCTCAATGGGAATACGCCTGTCGCGCCGATACGGAAGAAACGCCTGAACTGTTAAACGCTCAAGCCAATTCATACGGCCAATACAGCAGAACAATAGCAGTTCGGAGCTTATCGCCTAACGCCTGGGGCTTGTACGATACTCTTGGCAACGTCGAAGAATGGGTTGCCGACTGGTACGAGCCAATTACAGACCCCAGCCCGCAAACAGACCCGACAGGTCCTGCTGTTTCAAAACCGGGTAAAAGCTCCGTCAGCTCACAGGTCAAAGTACTTCGCGGCGGTTGCTGGCTTACCGATTGCAGCTGTTCGGAGAGAAATTATCACGACGTCAACGATCGCTTTAACCGCGGAGGATTTCGCGTTTGCGTTATGCCAGACAATCCAAATGACGCTAAAAAGTCTGAGTAAATTGTCGTTTAATTGTTCACAATTGTAAAGAAATCTTTAAAAACAATACACAATATACAGTTTTTGTCGATTACACAGCACAACATCTTGCGTTTCTATATCCAAAACGAACATTTCTTTTGAGATTCTCAAAATTTTATGACACACCCCAGCGCTTCTTAATGTAATAAACAGGAAAAAAATTTCCCCCCGATTGTCAGGGACATTAAGTGATTTTTTATTCTTACTCCAACGGATATCCATGTGGTACTACCTTAAAAACGACGAAATGATTGGCTCAATTTCTTTTGAAGAAATTGTCAACTTGATTAATGCAGGTGTAATTACTTCATCAACATACGTCTGGCAATCAGGCAAGAAACGTCAGCGAGCCAGTCAGGTAGAAGAATTGGCGCCGTATTTTAAAAATGTAACGCAGACGTCATCCAAACAAACCCCGCCTCAAAACGCAGCATCGTCTTCTGAAAAAAAAGCGCCGGGGGCAAATTCCCAATCGACTGGCGCGGACGCTAACATGCATGCCAGTTCAGATGTTAAAAACAAATCGCGCCGTCTGACGAAGCAATCCGAAGGCGCTCCTCCGTCGAAAAAAGAAAAGACTTGTCGAATTATCTTCATAGTCTGTCTTGTAATTGCGGCGGTAAGCCTGCTCCTCTGTTTTCTGTTCAACATGGAATATAAAAAGGAATTGGAACAACGTTTGGTTGAGTATTCTCAAACGGGTTTTTATCGATCAATATCAAACGACGATATTTTTGTTCCGTTACAAATATCTGTTATTGTCACCCTTATCGCTTTTGTAACGGGATTTTTGGTAAAACAATATAAAATTGCTGTTGTTTGTTTGATTATTACAATTATCTGCATTGCGATTCCATATAGCGTCAATAAAAATTCTGAACAGCAGTATTGCCAAATTGAACAGAATCTTAATGCGATTCCGGGGTATCAAGAATTAAAACAACAGATTGAGCATTGTGAATTATTAATCGAACTAATTGAACGCATGAAGCGTCATGGCGATATTCAAGCTTCGGTTTCAGGAAGCATGACAAATGAACTTGAAAGAATTCACAAGGACAGTAAAACTGCGATTGAAACACTCATAACCGGCAGTAACGACCCCTCAATTTTGCTTCGTTATCAGAAAGACAGTCAAACAGTCCTCCAAATAAACAATTATATCAAGGAATTACGGTCTCAAATTAACGGCAATTCATTGAACGAGTAACAACTCTAGCCAATTCAAAAAATCATGTGGTACTATATTAAAAACGAACAGATGTTGGGACCGATCTCCCTTGAAGAACTCGTCAACCTGATTAACGCAGGTCTGATTACAAAATCGACGCTTGTTTGGGAATCCGGTAAATTGCGCCAACTGGCTGGAGAAGTCGAGGAATTGGCAGAGTTTTTTGATGACGATGAACCGGAACCGTCGGCATTGCCAGAATTTGCGCCAAAACCAACGTTTACAAAAAAATCAGCGCCGAAAAAAGACAACGAGAGAGTGATGGATACGGTTCTTGAAAGTACCGGCTTAAAGCATTTAGACGGTTTCTCTTTATCAGATCTCTTTTCTGAAACGTTTAAAAGACATACCGACGACGAAATGGAACGCTATTTTGGCGTTGGAACGCCGCTGACAACGCCGCCAATTAGTCAAGTAAACGCCTCCTGGCCAAAACCGTGGTTATTTCTG
>CACXSS010000129.1 GCA_902770245.1 uncultured Planctomycetota bacterium
CAATCTTCTCTGCCGCATCCCTTACCGATACAAAAGTTCCCTGTTCTTTTGCTGAATGACCGTCAAGTTCGCAGACCTTTCTGCCGGAATCCACATTCTCGGAAACTGTCACACCCGTCGACAGTACCGTATAGTTCTCCGGCACAGAGAGCGTCACATCGTAATCCGAAAGCTCGTAGAAGAAGCACTCACCTACGTTGTAGTATGCCTCATGGGACCATCCCTCCTCGGTATAGACCGCAAGGATCGGATAGAAATTCGTGACATTAAATACATCGTCCTTAACGCCATCGGCGAAGCCGAAGACTTATTCATCAAAGACGCCGACGTCGATGCGCTGCATATTGCGTCTCTCGTCGCCCATGCGATGAAAGATCCGGAATTGGCTCTGCGTGTGTCACAAACCATTCTCAAACAGAACGAAAATGACGATAGCGCATTATTCGAACTCCCATCCATTTATATTGCTCTTAAACAGTTTGATAAAGCGGTGGAGGCGTTTGAAAATAGCGTTAAATTGCATCCGGAAAATCCAACTGCTTTGAACAATTACAGCTGGTTTTTGTCAACGACGGCTCAAGACGCTTATCGGGACGGGAAGAAAGCGCTGGATTTGGGTCTTAAAGCGGCTCAAGCGTCAAATTACGAAAAAGCGTACATCCTTTCCACGTTGGCGGCGGCGTATGCAGAAAACGGCGATTTTGAAAACGCTTTGAAATACATTCAAAAAGCTCTTGAAATTAACAAAGACGAATCAATCGCTCAGAGTATAAAGAATGAGATGGAATCCTATAAACAGAACAAACCGATACGGGAAGACTCAAATGAATGGTTCAAATAAATTCCGCTGGCTGACCAGTTTGACGATTGGCGCTGTTCTTGTTACGGGCGCTTTGACCGCATCCGCTCAAGGTCCGCTTCGAGAATGGCGAACAATGGCAAATACGCTGGTTCAAAAGTACGTCAAGGGCGCAGGCGTAGAGAACGAACAGGTTCTCGACGCGATTCGCAACACGCCCCGGCACGAGTTCGTACCCAACGATCAGAAAAGTCGGGCGTATTACGATATGTCGCTTCCGATCGGGAACGACCAGACGATTTCCTCGCCGTTTATTGTCGCCTATATGACGGAATGTCTGGAGCCGAAAACGTCCGACAAGGTTTTGGAAATCGGGACGGGCAGCGGCTATCAGGCGGCGGTTTTGTCGCCTATCGTTAAGGAAGTGTACACGATTGAAATCGTCCCGGCGTTGGGGAAACGCGCCGCGCAGACGCTCAAAAAACTCAAGTACGACAACGTCCACGTTAAAATCGGGGACGGCTATCAGGGCTGGCAGGAACACGCCCCGTTTGACAAAATTATCGTAACCTGTTCTCCGGAAAAGGTTCCTCCCAAGCTGGTAGAACAGCTGGCGGAAGGCGGACGAATTGTTATCCCTTTGGGAGAACGATACAATCAAACGTTCTATCTTCTCAAAAAGGTCAATGGAGAAATGCAGTTTGAAGCTCTGCGTCCGACTCTGTTTGTGCCCATGACAGGCGCGGCGGAAAAGCGGCGCGAGGTTCAGCCGGACGGGCTTCATCCAACTTTGGAAAACGGCGATTTTGAAAAAGCCGTTCCAGAGGGGAACATTCCAGACGTCTGGTATTATCAGCGTCAATGCACCTGGATGACTGGCGTTGAAGCGCCCAAAGGAACTCATTACTTGAAAATGAGCAATTCCATTCCCAACCTCAACGCCTGTATTATGCAGGGGTTTGCTGTAGACGGGAAAAAAGTTAAGCGTTTGAAGTTTACGTATTCCGTTAAAGGGGAAGAGCTTTACATGAACCCCGATACAGGAGAATTGCCGCGAGTTCAGATTGTTTTTTACGACGAACGGGTCAGCGACATCGCTCGCGTTGAAGGGCGGTTCTGGAAAGGCACGTTTGACTGGCGGACGGAACGGGTTTACTTTGACGTCCCGCCGAAGGCAACGTCGGCAATTATCCAGTTTGGTTTGTACGGTTCCGTTGGAACGTTGTACCTCGACAACGTTGAGCTGGACTACAGATAAGGCAGTAGTACTTAGTGCATAGTACTTAGTGCATAGTACGCAAAGCGCTCCCCTCACTATGCACTATGCACTACGCACTATGCACTCGCAACTCAACTCTAATTACTAAAATATGTTTTATTCCATAGACGGCGTGGACGGCGCCGGTAAAAGCGTTCAGATTAAACTCCTGTGCGAGTTCTTGTCCAATCGGGGCGAAAAGGTTGTCCTTTGCCGCGACCCGGGATCGACGTTTTTATCGGAAGAGCTTCGCAAGATAATTTTGCACCGGGACGACTTGCCGACCGGGCGTTTGGCGCAGATGTTTCTCTTTATGGCGGCGCGCGCCCAGCTGGTTGAAGAAGTAATCGCTCCCGCGCTGGCGGCGGGGCAGACGGTCGTTTGCGATCGTTTTCTGCTTTCCAGCGTCGTCTATCAGGGATACGCCGGCGGGCTTGACCCTCAATTGATTTACAACGTTGGTCTTGCTGCAACCAGAGGGCTGGTTCCCGACAAAACGTTTGTATTAGACGTCCCGCAGGAGGTCGCCGTTTCGAGAATGACCAACCGGGAACTGGACACCATCGAACGCGAAGACGCTGAATTCAAACAGCGGCTGCGTGACGGCTTCAAAGCCGAGTCGAAAAAACATCCCAAGTCCATCATTATTATCGATGGCTTGCAGTCGATTGAAGACGTTCACGCCGAGATTGTACGGAATTTGTAAGCGAGTTTTTAGCTTCTAGCTTCTAGCTACTAGCTTTGTTATTTTAGCATCAGGCTTTAAATATTTACGCTAAGAACTACAAATGCACAAGCTAATGGCTAGCAGCTAATAGCTAGTAGCTTACTACTGCCTATTTCCTATTCCCTACTCCCTACTCAGACGCTAATCTTTTTTCGTCTAATCTCGATTTCCTCAAAGGGAATAAGCGGTCCCTGATTGCAGCCGGGGCAGGATTTGCAGGCTTCGTCCCAGTCTTTTTTGGATTTGAGCAGCGAGTCCCAGAAGGGCCATGTTCGGCACTGCGCCGGGCGGACGTCGTAGATGGAACACTGCCTCGTTTCGGAATTGAAAAAGACGCAGTCGTAATTGCTTTGCGGGATTTCCTTCAGACTCCTTCTCAGACCGTAAACCATGCGGGTATACGTCTTTTCAAATTCTTCCAAAGAAATGTTGAGGAAGTCTGCGATCTGCTTTTCTTCTTCGTCAGTCAGCCAAACGTATCCCGGCGCGCCGGTGCAGCAGCCGCCGCAGCCCGCGCACTGGAAATGAAGCCCTTCTTTGTACCAGTTCCACATTTTATTTTCGATTTTGTCCATTTTTTTGAAGATTGTTTGTTGCGTGGATTTAGAAAAGGTTACGCAAGTCGTTTTTCCAGCAGGATAAAGAAGAACCGGCTGCTTTAAAAAACTGTCGCGCGGGGTGTATAACGTTATCAAAGACCCTTTCAAATGGTTTGATAAAATACAGCGTTCCAGATTGCTGTACGGTTCAATGGCCTCTTGAAGCGATACAAAACTATTGTCGTCGGAAGGATTTAGATAGCGAACGATAACGTCTGCCGTACTGCCGGGTTTGGGATTGTCATAGTTTTGGCCGTCCCATAAGGCGATTAGATTGTTACAGGAATTGGCAAGGAATTCCGCCAGTAAAACGTATTGCTCTGTACGGTGGATTTTCTCTCCTCGATTTCGCAGTTCCTGATTGTTTTTTGTCAGCGGCAAGGCGATTTTGGCGTCCATGCAATCCAGCGCGTCTTCAAATTCCCGCTGCGTTTCCGGAACGGAAAAGTCCTGAACGTAATCTTCTTCCGGCATCGGGAAAACGGCAATAAGCGTTATGAACTCCTGTTCATATTCTTCTCGAAGTTCATTAACAACGGTTGCAACAAGCTGATCGGCTCCTGTTGCCATGCCGTTGAGAAACACGATAGGTCGTTGAGGACGCTTTTTTGACTCTTTTTTAAAAAAATCAGTTAAAAAGTCAGAAAGACTGTCCATGAGCAGAATTTCCGCGTCGGGCCAAATGTCTCTGTGCCCGGTAACGCTGATAATTAACGGGTCAAGGTATTTGCCGTCTTTGAAGAAAAACGGTCTGAGGTCGTCTGTAAGGTCAGAAGGTTTCATTGATTATAAAAAGGGTTTTGTAATAAAATGGCATTGTCGTTTAGTGCAAGATTCTATTGAAGATCATACGGATTCTTGTTTGAACGTTATATGTCATGTTTTGAATAGTATTTATTCAATTTATGGAGATTCTGATTCTCCGAGTCGCTGCTTGAGTTATTTTGAGCCAGAATTGTTTTTTCTGTTAATTGATTACAATTGGGGCAGGCGTTTATGTTTAATGCATAAGTCTTTCCACAGTAGGAGCATGTAACAAACGCAGACGGCTCTTCTGACGAATTGAGACGAAGAAGATATGCCAAGTGGTTAATGCGTTTTCGACCATATCGCCAAAAAATAAAGTTGAAAAACAGGAAAGCGAGAAATAACCCCCATCCAATATTTGACATTTCCGATGTGGCATTATTTTCCGCGCCAACGCTGCGCTGTGAAAATGCCTGATACATCAGAATGAAGTCATATATGCCGTGGAACAGGATGGCGTAGAACAAGCCCTTGAAAATAACGCCTTTTCTGGCATTCTTGTCATTTTTATCGACGTTCTCAAATTTAGCAAGCGCGAGATAATATCCTAAAATAACTCCGCAGAAGAAATGGCAGGGAATAGCGAAAATTGCGCGGCCAAAACTGATATAATAGGCGGCAAACGCCCCTCCTTCTAAAAGGGTTCCTAATACATACTCGATATTTTCAGCACAGGCGAATCCCAGCGATACAAAAACGCCGTAGACGATTCCGTCAAATCGTTCGTCAAATTCCCGGCTTTTCCAAATAAGGTTGTACAGTAAATACAATTTGAAAGATTCTTCTGTACATGCGGCAACGATAAAAGCGTTCCAAAAAGATTCAAAAAATACGCTGGGTTGATCAAAAAACGAAACAAATATTAACGTAAGAATTCCCTCTACGATACAAATGGGAATGATGCTCAATACGCCGCAAAAAAAGGCTTTAAGGAGCATGCCGACAGGTTCTTTGTTGTATCGGTCTTTGGCGAAAATATAACCTAACCCTGCAATTACAGGGGCGATTGCGGCGCACAACAGGTAGTAATAGTGGTTGTCCATCGTTGGAAGCAGGAATTGAAGTGCAGGAAACTGTGAACGATATTTCAAACTGTTCCGATATCTCAATTTATTAAATATAAACGGATGTTTTCAAACCGGTTTGAGCCGTTATACGATTAGCGATATCTTCCAGACGCTGGCGGGGCAGGGCGCTGACGCCTTTTTCTGCCGGAATGCGCCTGACGGTGTGAACCTGAACGTAGTCGATTTCCCCGTTGGCGTCAAGAATCTTTTCAAGCTGGACGATATAGGCGTCGACTTCGTTGTCTGTTGGACCTTCATCCCCATGGACGTCTGAAAAAAGCGTCTGGATTATCACTTTATGCCGTTGAGCGGTTGAGATGATGTTGTTGACGCATTTTTCAAATGGAACGGCGGAACGGTCGATTTTTTTGTAATACGCTTCCGTTCCGGCGTCGAGCTTGCACCAGATTTCCCCGTTGTTAGCCATTAAAACGTCAACGCCTTCGATAACGTCCGGGCGGTCAAGGCAAGTGGAGTTGGTAATGAGAACCAGTTTGACGTCTTTTCCATCGTATTCCTGGCGAACGTCTGCCGCTATGCGAGCAACGGGAAGGAAGTATCTGCTTAGCGTCGGTTCGCCGTTCCCGCTGAAGGCGACGTCGTTGAGCCGACGCAGCTCTTCCGGTGTGGCGTCGAAAGGAGAATGATTAAAAATCAGTCCTTTTAACGTTCCCACAAACAGCAAGTGCAGTTCTTCATGCAGAACGTCGAGATCGATTTCGCGATTACAGCCTGGAATATTGGATAAATTGTGCTTTTCTACCTGGCAGTAAACGCAATTGAACGTGCATTCGCAAGCAGGGCTTAAGTCTATTCCGAGAGAAATGCCGCGAGAACGTCGGCTTAAAACCGGGTAGATGTATTTAAAATCCTCCCAGCGGCGGGAATGATTAATATATAAGTCGTCAATGCGGGCTTGGTCAATCATGCGAACAATTTAAAATGTATCTGTTGGATAGCCAACGGAATAAACCGTCTGTTTGTTTGATAAATCAATAAGGGTATTATACATCATTTGTGGACGGCTCACAAGGAGGGAAATGAGAAAAAATTTTTTAATTTCTTCTTTTTTACAGAAAGAATAGAGGTTATGCCCGTATTGCTTGTAGGGATTATATCGATGAATAAGAACTCTAACGCGATAAAATTATGAAAAAAGCGGAAAAAAATAGAAATTGACTCTTTCAAAACCCAAAGATTGGATTAAAATATATTAGATGGACTATAATTTCAAGATGGAGCTATTAGCTTCTAGCCGCTAGCTTCTAGCTTGGTTATTTATGCTTCCAGCTTTAACAATTAACGCCGAGAACTACAAATGTACAAGCTAACAGCTAGGTGCTATTAGCTAGGAGCTTAATAATGGAAGACGGTTTGAAAAAACGGTCGACGGTTCCTTTGGAGATATTCAATGTTAAATCATACAATTAAAACGGCATTGTTTTTCTGTCTGTTGTTTGTCTTAATGGCTAACGACGGTTTTTGCCAGCTTATTACTCAGCCGCAGGCTCGCAGAGTTGGCTTGACGCGAAAATGGACGGCTCAGGCTACCATGAGCAGCTCTCAGTCTACGTTAAAACAGATTCTTCTTGATCACGGAACTCTGTTTGCTCTTACTGATACAGGGCAGCTTCAGGCGTTTAACGCTGAAACAGGCGCAACGTTGTGGACAGTTCAGGTTGGTCGGCGGGATTTGTTGGTTTCAGAAATGGACGCCAGCAAAAATTACGTTGCTGTAATGAACGGATCGACCATTTATGTGTACAATCACTACAATGGAAAGCTGCTTTGGTCAGGCGAGGCCGACGTCATTCCCGGCGCAGGTCCTGCTATTAGCGAAAGCCGCGTTTATATACCGGGCATCAATGGACGTATGCAGTCGTTCCCGCTGCGTCTGGTTGGAGATCCTTTATCTGAAATGGGGAAAGACGAGAAAACGCTTTCTCCTGAAGAACGCGAGCAGCTGGAAATAGAACGTCGGGACAGTCTTCGCATTCTCGATCAATATGTTGAACCTCTCAATGCGCAATCCATGGGTAGAATCTATCAGAGTCCTGTTATTGCGCGCGACGATATCCAAGACGCGGTTTTCCGCACTTTATTAACGGGAGTGGACGACGTCGTATGGGTTACAGACGACGGCATTATGTACCTTGGTTCTGTTGGCACGTCCGAGATGGCAGATGATTTTGAGATTAAGTACCACGTTCCAACAGAGAAGAACATTACCTCTCGACCGACGTTTATAGAACTGAATCCTGATTTCCCGGATCAAACTGGAAATATCTATATGGGAAGCCGCGATGGCTTTGTCTATTGCGTTCGAGAGAATGACGGTAAACAGCTTTGGACTTTTCCCTGCAACGAGCCGATTATTGAGCATTTGGCAGTCATTACCCGCGAGTTGGAAAAAAGAGATGCGAAGAGAAGAAAGCAGTTTGAACGCCATCTGTACGTTCCAACGTATCAAAAGGGCATGTTCTGTCTTGACGCCGTCAAAGGAGAGAAAATCTGGCAGACGCCGGGAATTGTAAAATTCCTTGCCCGGACAAATTCTCGAGTTTACACGGTAGACAGCCGCAACAATCTGACGGTTTTGGACGTTCAGTCTGGTCAGGTGTTAGGCTCAATGCCTCTTAACAACAATAAGATTCAATATCTTAACGAAATCACCGACCGTATTTACGTTGCAACCGAAGACGGTATGATTCAGTGTTTGGCTCAGATTGATCAGGAAAAGCCGATTTATTTCCGTCAAAATCCGGAACCCGAGGAAGAACAGGAAATCGATCCAGCAGCTGGCGATGACGCGGCTGACAATAAGAAAAAGCCTGTCGCTGACGAGGAAGAACCCGGATTTGGCGAGGACGACAGCGATAGCGACTTCGGCGATGACGACAGCGGTTTTGGAGATGACGGCGACAACGCCTTTGGAGACGATGCTGGCGCTGACGATGCTGGCGCGGACGACGCCTTTGGCGGAGACGATTTTGGCGACGCAGCGGCTGACGACGCTGGAGCCGCTGACGACGCTGGCGCCGCTGACGACGCTGGCGCCGCAGACGCCGGAGCCGATGACGCTGGAGCTGGCGATGCTGGCGCTGCGGACGCTGAAGACGACCCGTTCCTGTAATCGAATGGATTGTATATTAAGTTTTGTTTAACCCCTAATTGCACCTTGTATTGAAATGACAAACGAGAAGTGGCCCGTCGGCGTTTTCGCCAGTATTGACGCTGGTTTAGGCGTTCAGTTAGACGTTGTTAAAGAATTGGGAATCAAGGCGATTCAGATGCATACGCCTCACAAAAATTCCCGAACTCCAGAAAAGGCGAAGGAGTTTATCGCCAAACTGCAAGACGTCGGCGCCGAGCTGACAGTTGTTTTCTGCGGCTTTGACGGCGAGTCGTATGCGGACATTCCAACGACGCAAAAGACGATCGGTCTGGTGCCGCCGGAAACGAGAGCGGAACGAACGCAGGAAGTCAAGGAAATCGCCGATTTCGCCAAACTGCTGGGCTGCGACGCGGTCGGAATTCATATTGGATTTATTCCGCATGAAGAAGACGATCCACAGACGTGGAAAGACCTTGTTGCGGTAGCTCAGGAAGTCTGCGACTACATTGCCAACAACGGTCAGTATCTCCATCTGGAAACCGGACAGGAAACGGCAGACGGTCTTTTGAAATTCATTCACGCTGTCGACCGTCCAAACTTGCGCGTCAATTTTGACCCCGCCAACATGATTCTTTACGGTTCCGGCGAGCCGATTGAAGCGTTGAAGAAGGTTGGCAAGTACGTTCGCTCCTGCCACTGCAAAGACGGAAAATGGTCTGCCAAGCCGGGCGTTGACTGGGGCTGCGAAGTTCCCTTTGGCGATGGCGACGTCAATGCGAAGAAGTTCCTCGAAACGCTCAAGGAAATCGGTTACGAAGGCGCGCTGACTATCGAACGCGAAATCCCGCAGGAACCGGAACGTCAAAAGGCGGAAATCAGCAAAGCCAAAACGCTCATCGAGCAGATTAAAGCTGAGATTCTGTAAAAGAAAAAGTGACATTTCGGAGTGCGAGAGCGCAGCTCTCGCTTTAGAATGCGGCGGCTTGCCGTCGCTTAATGGAAGGCGGTAATGGAGTTCGCGAAGCGAACGGAATTACGCA
>CACXSS010000130.1 GCA_902770245.1 uncultured Planctomycetota bacterium
TTTCGTGATTATAATTCAATGATTCACGAATGAACAATGAATTGTCAACAATTCAATCGGTGAAAATCCGTTTAATCCGTCAAATCCGTGAACGGACTGACCTACGGAAACATCAGGTACCAACTTACCGGAAGAGCCAAAAATATAACGGCTGTGGTTATATATTTCTGTTATATTGAGTATTTTAATAATATAACAGATTATTTTGTCGAACAGTCTTGTATGATTTGATTTTTTTATCTATTTTATATTATCGCTCTTATTTATATATCTCTAAAACTTCTTTGGTAGATAGTAAACTCTTGAGTTTATTATTGCCAGTTAATATTAATAATATAGTTCAGCGCTTGTGTGCGATAAATTTGTGGTTGCGAAAATAGATAAGATGAATATTTAAAACGTAGCCTGCTAGTTAAATCTGTGGGCTACGAAAGGGTTCCAAGTCCCTTTCCTTTTTCTTGCCCTCCAATTTTGAACGCACCCTTTTCTTTCCTCTGCGCCTGCCCTTGACATCTCTGATAGATTATATATATTCTAATAAAGAGGTTTTTGATTAAAACGAGTCGTTTGTTTTTTTTCGCCAGCGGTTATAGATCAATCGCGTTGTAAAAAGCGAACGGCTTGCTGTGATTTCCTTTGAACATTTTTTTTATAAGACTATGCCTAATCCTATCGACCTGCCAGCCTGGAAGACGCTGGAATCGTTATACAGCCAAAATAAAGACGTTACCCTGAAGGAACTGTTTTCCGCCGACGCCTCTCGCGCTGAAACGTTTTGGAAGTCCGCCTGCGGCTTGACGCTGGACTTTTCCAAAAACCGGATTAATTCTGAGATTTTCGGCGCGTTGATTGACCTCGCCCGTCAGTCCGGCGTTGAAGCCATGCGGGAAAAGATGTTCTCCGGCGAAAAAATCAACCTGACCGAGAAGCGGGCTGTGTTGCACGTTGCGCTTCGAAACCGTTCCAATACGCCGATTTTTGTCGACGGCAAAAACGTCATGGACGACGTCAACGCGGTTCTCAACCACATGGCGGAATTCTCCAACCAGATTCGTTCAGGAGAATGGAAAGGATATACCGGCAAACGGATTAAGAACGTTGTCAATATCGGCATCGGCGGCTCTGACCTCGGTCCGGTCATGGCGTACGAAGCCCTCAAACCGTATACGGACAGAGAGCTGACGGTTCGATTCGTCTCCAATATCGACGGGACACATTTTGCTGAAGCGGTTCGCGACCTCAACGCTGAAGAAACGCTGTTTATCGTCGCCAGCAAGACGTTTACCACGCTGGAAACCATGACCAACGCGGCTTCCGCCCGAAAATGGCTCTTGGACGTTCTGAAAGACGATGCGGCTGTGGCGCGTCATTTCGTTGCGCTGTCGACCAACAAAGAAAAGGTAGAAGAATTCGGCATCGACCCGGCGAACATGTTCGCGTTCTGGAACTGGGTTGGAGGTCGTTATTCGCTGCCGTCTGCGATTGGCTTGTCGCTGATGATTGCGATTGGTCCTGAGAATTTCTTCCAGATGCTGGAAGGCTATCACGCCATGGACAACCATTTCCGAACCGCTCAGCTGGAAGAGAACCTGCCGGTGATTTTGGCGGTTCTGGGCGTTTGGTACAACAACTTCTTCAACGCGTCCAGTCACGCGATTCTGCCGTACGATCAGTATCTCAGCCGCTTTGCTGCCTATTTCCAGCAAGGCGACATGGAATCCAACGGAAAGTATATCACTCGCGAAGGCAAACGGGTTGAATGGCAGACCGGTCCGATTATCTGGGGCGAACCCGGCACGAACGGTCAGCACGCGTTCTATCAGCTGCTCCATCAGGGAACCAAACTCGTCCCGGTTGACTTTATCGCGTTTGCAAAAAGTCACAACCCGTTGGGCGATCATCACGTCAAACTCATTGCCAACGTTTTCGCTCAGGCGGAAGCCCTCGCGTTCGGCAAGACGGCTGAACAGGTTCGAGCGGAAGGCGTTGCGGAAGAACTGGTTCCTCACAAGGTCTTTGAGGGAAACCGCCCGAGCAACGTTATCGTCAGCGAAGAACTCACGCCAGCGACTCTGGGAAGCCTGATCGCTCTGTACGAACACAAAATCTTCGTTCAGGGCGTTATCTGGAACGTTAACTCCTACGACCAGTGGGGCGTCGAACTGGGCAAAGCCCTGGCAAAGAACATCCTTCCAGAACTGGAATCCGACTGCGCTTTGAATCACGATGCGTCGACCAACCGCCTGATTGAATGGTTCCGGGCGAACAAATGATAATTAGCAATGAGCAATTAGCAATTTCGCAAAGCGTCTCAATAATTGCAAATTGCTAATTGTCAATTGCTAATTTACTCTACTCCTATGTCTGATATAACAAAATTAGAAGAACGGCTCGCCTGGTGCGAGGAATATGTCGACCAGCTCAACGAGGCGTTAGTTGACGTCAACAAACGCGTTGTCGAGCTGGAACGTCAAAACGCTCGTCTGATTGACGAGGTTCGAGCGCTGCAGAACATGTCCAGAGAGCCGTTTAATCCGCGTGACGAAAAACCGCCGCATTATTGATTCAGAGTTGTAAACGCGGCGCAGCTCATGTACATGCTTATTATACATAGAATTATCATGGCAATGGGAATAAGCGCGTATTTTAACTCTTTCCAACTCTGATTAAAAGTATTCGCGTCGCTGTTGTACGAGATGTTCAACGGCATGGCGTCTAAAAATGTAACTTTGTATGGATTGGCGTTATCCACAAAGAGCGTCAAAATTGCCGGCGCAAAGTAGATGTCTTTGTTTCCTTTGGGAAAGTCTATCGTACGAATCATGTCGGCGCTGTCTTTATACGCGATTATGGGAGGACGAGAATCTTCGGCTTTGGCGTTGTCCTTGTCATTATTGTCTTCGCTGTCGTCTTCGTTGCGTTCATAAACAATCAGAAAGCCAGCGCTGCAGTAGCCGTATTTTAACCGTTTAACGTCTATCAGGGCGGATATAATGTTTTTCAACGTTATTACCGCAAAGGCGATCATTAGAATTGACATGATAAATCCTGTAACGAGAATCGTTAGGGCGGAATTACACGTCAGACCGATAGCCTGAATGACGGCAAGAACGGCTGCCGCTGCAAGAAAAGTAATTATTTGAACAAGACTGTATCGAGCAAAACACTGAGTAAATATCAACGCCCAGTTGACGCGGCGGGGTTTTGATTGATTGATTAAATTAATATAAAAACATCGAGACTTATAATTTTCGGTTAGCAGCTTTGAAAATTTACCGAGAATTTCTTCGCTGGGATTGTCGTTAGATTGAATCTGAGCCAAAGTCTTGATGTTCTGATCCAGGTTGTTCAGCTCGGAGTTTTCTTCTTTAGACATGGCAGTTGTTAGTTGCTTTGCAGAAGGGTGAACAGTAAACCAGAAAAGCGGTTGTTATTTTCTTTTCCAGTCTGGATTGCCGTATTTTTCCCTGGCGATGTCGGCTACAGTATTGTCGTCAACGTCGTTGGGATAATCTATTGGAACAAATTCGACGTCCAGAGCGTTCGCCAGCGCAGGCGTCCAAAGTTCAATTAAACGCTCTGTTGTCAGCGGTTGAGGCAGCTGAACCAAGTCGTTAATTCCCGGCAACTCCGTCCACGTGGAAGAACGATCTAAAAGGATGCTGCCGTGCTGTAAAACCGCCTCATGAGTTCGTCGCTGGGCAGACCCTGTAACTTTGTATTCTTTGCCGGTTTTATCTGCCAGTACAATGTCATATCGGCTTCGTCGTTCAAAGCACAAAAACGGTTTGTCTTTTTCTCGCGCGGGCGGATCGTCAAGAGCTGTTTTCGCCTCTACGCCAATTGAACGCAAAACGGAAATGAGCGACTGATGAACTACGCCGTACAGATCCGGTCCCCATTCAAACTGTTTGCTCTGAGCGGGAAAGACGATGCTGTACGTCAATTCGTTGTCGTGAACGATTGCTCCCCCGCCCGTTGTTCGACGAACTGTTGAGCAAGTCAGGGGACTGCGTTCTGGCTGCTGAAAGTACCCTAAAGAAACCGTTGGAACGTCCCATCGATAAAATCGGCAAATCGGCTTGGCTCGGCGAAGCAGAGCTTCGTCAAAGGACATGTTCCAAACGCCGGGACAAGCGGAATCGATAAACAGTTCGCAAGAATCCATAATTAGGCAGTAGGCAATAGGCAGTAGGCAGCAGTTGAGGCTTGCGCCTCATTGCTAATTGACGCCCCTATTCTTCGTCGTCGAACATACAGTAAACCGGTTCGAGGAATCGAGTAACCCGTTCCAGAGACAGAACAATGGTTCTTTGTTGAATTCCATCTCCGCTGGATGCGACAACGGGGAAAATTTGGCGTCTGTCCGGCAGATCAACCCGCATGAGGAATTCGCCGTCTTCGTCGACAATAATCGGGTATCCTCTGACTGTAACGTGAGCGCCCGGCAGCGTTCGACCATGAATGAGAGCTTTGGCGTCCAGATGAAAAGGGAATCCTTTGTCGTCGAAATCGGACATTTTATTCATTTTTGCCGATTTGGCAAATGCAGCGGCTCCGAGCTTGCGGCGCTGATCGTCTATCATCTGACGAACGTGTCGTTCTTCATCGGAAGTCGTTTGCGTTTTGAAGTTCATTTTTAATTCGTATTCGTCCAGAGCTTCGTCGAAATCGAATCCCGCGTCAAATCCTTTGACTGTGTCTGGAGAAGGCGTTGTTACAGTGTTGCTTGTAAGAATCGTAAAAAATTTGCCATTTTCGGTAATGTACCCCAGTTCGATTTGATAGCTTGCGGGAACGCCGTCAACGTCTATAAACCAGTTGCCCGCCTTGAGCAGAACCTCGATGTTTCTTAAAGCGCGGCGAGAATTAAAGCCGTCGTTGGGGCGAACTTCAAAAAGACGAATCGCTGGTTTGGCGTAATGCCAATCAGAACCAAGAGCGCCGCGGACTCTGTCGTTGGTTTTTTGACGAACGTGCCATGTCGCCTGAATCCAGTATGCGTCTCGAGCTTTTAACGTCAGATTGTCTTCTTCCTCTTTCATTTGCTCTGAAAACTTCTTATCCGATTCCGACCGTTGCGCCAGTTCGCAATTAAGATCCATAACGCTGGAATTGGGAGTGATTTTTCTCAGCATGGACGGCGGAGTAAATCCCGGCGCTCCCGGCGTGCCGGGGACGGGAACGGAACTCCCGGTAAGACCATTTTCATTAAAAGAAATATTAGCGCTGGCGGCAATTTGTCGTGCGGAAAGCTCTGGCTCTATATTGGAATTATAATTGGAAGACTTTGATTTGGAAGACGTTGTTTTTTTCTTTTTCGATTCTGATTCGGATGCCTTTTCAGATGTTAATTTAGAATTGGTTTTGCTAATCTGTTTAGAACTCAAAGCCTCTATCAGGTCTTTTTTGCACATAGCATGCCAACCGGGAATGCCACGCAATTTTGCCATTTGTCCCAGTTCTTTTGCTGTGTATTGTTCCAGTTGTTTTGCCACGGTTGTTCCTCCGGAAATCAAAGTTGTTTTTATAGTGTAAAGGCAGGCGGTCAGGCAGGATAATAGCTCTATTCCAGGACGCTCATAGCGTCTACCCCGATTATTGCATTATCTATATTATAAGTCTGTTTTTTATTCTTTCAAGGAATTCTCCAACGTTAAAATCCAAAAATTCCCAAAATTTTCCCCTTTTTTCAAAAAAAAATGATGGGATGCCCCTGTTGCTTTTTATTTTCGGTTTTTTTATAATGCAACATGGAGTAATACAGAATAGTCCCTTACCCAGTTTTTTCGGAGGAAAAAATGAAGAAATATGCGTTTGCTGTTTTAGCCTTTCTGACGATTGGCATTGGATTTGCGTCTTCAGTCGCGGCGCAGATGGTCGGCGAAGGTCCGTCTTTAATTGACGAATCCAAACGAGAAGGGAAGGTCGTCAAACCCTTTATCATGGACAAGAAGGACGAGAAACTGTTTCGTCCTCGCATGATTTGGGCGAATTCCTGGCAGTTTATTCCTCTGCCGATTCTCAACGAGAAAGGGGAAATCCAGCCGGAAACGCCTCAGACAGAACAGCTTACGGCGTCGCAGCGGATTAATCAGTTTATCAAAGTTGAGGAGTGGTACAACAGTAAACCGCCGGAGCTGGAAGGAAAGTACGTTCTGATTGAGTTTAGCGCGTCGTGGTGCCCGGCGTGCAAACGAGCAGTTCCGTTTATGGAACATTGGAACGAGAAGTTTGACGGTCGCCTGGTTGTTATTTCAATTCTGGAAACAGACCGCGCTCAAAACGACAATTTCCCAACGACAGGGCAGGGCAAGACGCTTGAGCATTGTATCGGCATCGACACCCAGCGGCGCAGCGCCAAGGCGTTGGGCGTTTACGGAATCCCGCATTCCGTTTTAATTGAACCGAAATACGGCGCCGTCGTCTGGGAAGGCATGACCGAGCAAAAAGGCTACGAGCTAACCGACGAGCTGATTGAAAAAATTCTCGCTGTTGGAGAGAAGATGAAAAAGTAGCTGTCAGAATCAATGTGTGACATTTCTGGGAGTGCGGCGCCCATAAGCGCCGCCTTGTCCAAAGACCCTCGGAAAGACGGCGCACTCCACACTTACGCGCCCCGGTTTCTATAACGCTATGCTTCTTTTGTAACGCCAGGACCGGAAAGAGCGCTGACGCCAGCTTGGGTTCGCGAAACTTCAATTTTGTTGGCAATGCGTTCTTTTAAGGCGTCTACGTGAGAAATAATCCCAACGAGTTTGTTTGTCTCGTCTGAATACTGGAATTGACTAATGGCGTCTAAAGCTGTTTGAAGAGTAGCGTCGTCAAGGGATCCAAAGCCTTCATCCAAAAAGAGCGTTTCCAAAGTTCTGTTTCGACTTGACATTTTCGATAACCCCAGCGCCAGTGCGAGGCTGACTAAAAAGCTTTCTCCGCCCGACAGGTTGGTTGTGGGACGAATTGCGCCGCTCTGCCAGGAGTCAATGCAATATATTTCCAGTTCTTCTTTTCCACCAGCGGGAAACGATTTGGCTTTCTTTGTTTTCTCCTCGGAATCGGATTCGTCATTGGCGCTTTGACGAAGCGTAAGCTGGTATCGAGGCGCTAAAACTTGCATCTGATCGTTGGCGTAATCAATTAGAATTTCCAATGACATCTTTTGAACAATTTTACGGTATTTTTTCCCGTCGGCGCTGCCAATAATATTGTTAAGATTGGACCAGCGAGCGGCAATCGCCTGTTGTTGTTCGAGTTGGGAATGCATTTGTGAATATTGTTTTTTGCGTTGCTCGTTTGTTTTTAATTGCGCCTTTTTTGAGCCGATGTCAATTAGCAGCGAATCATACTCTGTTTTTCTGTTGATATTGAGCTGATTCAATTCATCTTCCGATTTGTCGGTAAGATTCTGTTCTTCCAGCTTGAGCAGGTTTTCTTTAATGGATGCATTACGCGCATTCAAACTTGTTTGTTGCTCATCCAGCTTCTTTTGACGTCTTTGAATGTCTTCCCGCTGATCGTCCGTCAGGAGAGCTTTGAGAAAATCATCGGCAGATGAGAATTGTTCCTTTTCGAGTTTCATATTAAACTCTGAAAGAGACTCGTCATACTGTTTTGACGCGGTCTTTCTTTCTTCCTGCAGCGCTTCCAGATTATTCTTTACAGACGTCTGTTTTGCTTTCAGAGCCGCTAAAATCTCTTTATTGTCATTTAACTTTTTAGCGGCGGCGTCAACGGCTTCTGACAGTTTCTGAAGAACTTTGTCGGGGTCGTTTGAGCCGAATAGTTTTGCGCGTTCCTGTTTCAGCTTGTTTAATTCGTCTTCTATTTGTTTCAATTCAGATTTTTTCTCATTGAGGGCTTCCCTGATCAGAACCGGCGTTTTAAGGGCTTCTTGAATTTCCGCCTTATTGAGATTATTTTGCGTCTGGAGCGTCTTTTGCGCGATGAATCGAATTCTGTTTTCGACCTCTTGAACTGAAACGTCTTTGTCGCACGGAATTGCATTGCAAATGTCGTCAGACTGCTTTTGAAGAGATTTGTTTTTCTCTTTTAAATCTTTATCGCTTGTTTCCAGATGAGAACTTTGAGTTTTTGCTATAGTTATGTCGTTTTCCGCTTTGCTCAATTGCCCCTGCAGTTCGCGAATATGATTAATTGTCTTTTCAAGCTCGTTTTCGTCTTTAGATAATGCAACGTCGTGAACGTCCTGACAATACGGGTGCGAAGTCGCTCCGCAAAGAGGGCAGGACTCGCCTTCAACAAGATCCTTGCGATGTTCTTCCAACGATTGAAACAGCTTTGAGAAAGCAATATTTTTTTCAAGAGATTTTTGATACTTTTCTGCTGCCGATTTCTCAGATTCCAGTTGCTGCTTTTCCTTGGTAAGCTTCTGGATTGAATTGGAATACTCGGATAATTCTTTCAGGAAACGCTTGATGGAATTCTCGTTGTTACTGATTTCCTTTTTAACGTCGAGCAGAACCTTCCAACATTCTTTTTTCTCATTGAAGCCGTTAATAATTTGACGCGTATCGGAAATGGAAATTCCATGGAGTATTCCAGAAATCTGAGACTCAATTTTGTCTGTCGTAAGGTCGTCTGACAGGTTTTTAGGAGAGATGTTGGCTTTATGACACTCTTGTGAAAACCTGTTTTGAAGCTGAGTCAGCTTATCTTGCTCTGGTTGAACGCCCTTGAATTTTTCAGCAATAATCGTATCAAGCGATTTGGCTTTATCAATAGTCGGTTTTTGAACGTTACGCTCTGCCGTTGCTGCGTTTAACTCGTCGTTGGCGCTGTCGAGCGCTTTAGAAATTGATGCTGTTTCTTCCTCGATTTGTTTGATTGTTTTAGCGTCTTTATCAATAAGGTTGTCGAGTTTATCGAGATTTTCACGCTTTTGTTTTGTTACGCGATAATCTGCAACGATTTTTTGCGCCTTGACGTCTTGAACCAACTGCTCTCGCAGAGGTTTGAAGGAAATCAGTTCCTGATTGTTTACAGCAATGTTTTGTTCAACGTCTTTTAAGTCGGCTTTTAATTTTGTAACGTCTTTTATCCATTGAAGTTTTTGGGCGACTACATCAATTTCATCTTTGAGGGTCTTTGACCGGGAGTTGGATTCCTCAAGGAATTTGATCAGCGCTTCCTGCTGATCGTCAGAAAGAATATCAATTCCGGACAGCGTTTGATTAAGCGCTTCCAGCTTGGCGTTTTCTTCTTTCGCGCGCTCGAATACTTTAATGGAAATGTCTGAATAGATCTGAGTTCCTGTAATGGTTTCCAGCAGTCCAGACCGATCATTTGCGTCCGATTCCAGAAATTTTTTGAATTGTCCTTGAGCTAATAGAACGGCGCGAGTAAACTGTTCGTAGTTCATTTCCCCGGTGTTGTCGTCTGCCAATTCCATTTTGGGCGCTTGGAGATTGGCGTCCCGATTTCCTCGGGAATGACGCTGTTCAAAACTGGAGCGAAAAACGCCATGTTCACAGACAAACGTTGTTTGGGCGTAACAGTCTGACGAATCGCGATTCATAATCTCGCTTGAGGATTTGGAAATTGAATCAAGCCGCGGAGTTCTACCGTACAAAGACAGGCAAATTGCGTCCAAAATGGTGGTTTTGCCGGCTCCGGTGGGTCCGACGATAGCAAATAAACCATCGTTAATATATGCTGGATTGTTGAAGTCAATGCTCCATTCGCCCTTGAGCGAGTTCAGATTTCTAAATTTCAGTTTGAGTATTTTCATTGAACCTGTTCCAAAATCTCTTTGTACATGACAAGCAAATCATTACGTTCATCTTCAGGAACTTTTTGTGAAATCATCGTCCTTTGAAAAACGTCCACGGGGTCAAGCTTTCGAAGCGTTTCGCCTTTGAATTGTCGGGAAATGCCAGCATCTGGAATTCCCAGCCATTTAAACGCCAAAAGGGAAACCGACGTATTGGCAAACATGTCTTCAATCTTTTGACAGAACATCCCTGGCGCTTCACAACCGCGATAGAGTACTTCCAGCCAGACGTTTTGCTCGTTTTGCTGACATTCATTTATCAGTTCTGTTACTTGCTGTTCGATTACAGACTTTTCTTTTGATGAAATCTGAACGAGCTTTTGAAAACAGGGAATCTCAATAGTGTTTATTGTTTGATTGCCGTCAGCTGTCCATTGAACTTCAACAACGCGCTTTTTTTGACTCGCTTCTCCAAATCCAATCGGAATCGGCGAGCCGGAATACTGGATTCGATCTTGTCCGCCAACGATTTGCGGAACGTGGAGATGCCCCAGAGCGATGTAATCAAACGCGTCCGGGAATTCTCCGGCGGGAAACTTCTCAAGAGTTCCGACGTAGATGTCCCGCTCGCCTCCGTCCGCTCCCAGGCTGGAAGCTCCTTGCGTAAACAGATGTCCGGTAGCAATAACAGGAACAAAAGACGAGTTCTGTAACAGCTCCTGTTTTTTCTCTTCTGCCTGTTGGGCGAAATTTTTATAAACGTCCCGAATCCCCTCCATCAGATGAAGCGATCGTTCGGCGGCGTTTTCGCCTTCAACAGACTTTCTCAGTTCCATGTCTGACAGAAAGGGAATTGCAACGATAATCGCCGGCATGTCGTCCGGCTCGTCGTTTTTGGCAGGCGAAACGACGACCAGTTCCGGCTCTTTAGCGACTACAGTTATATTAATAAACTCAAGTATCTGTTTGGACGTTTCCAGAAACGCCGCCGAGTCGTGGTTCCCGGCTGTAATAATTACGTGCCGACAGCGGCTTTTTCCGTTCAGTCTGTCTGTATACAGTTGAACGAGAAACTGATTATACATTTGCTGCGATTCCAGCGTCGGCGTCCGGTTGTCGTAGACGTCTCCGGAGACGATTAACACTTCGATTTCCCGGTCGATAACGGTCTGACGAAGCCAATTCAGAAACGCCTGGTGTTCGTCTGTGCGCCGCCGGTCGTAAAGCCGGCAGTCCAGATGCCAGTCAGAGGTGTGAAGAATTTTCATGGCAATTTAACAGAGATATTGTAACGGTAAAGCCGGTTCAAGGGTCGGCTTTGAACCGGAATTCTATCCAACTAATTCTTTGATTTGTTGTATTTTTCTTCGGATTTTTTCTGAAGCTTGTCGAGGCTTCCTTTTGCGATGTCGTTATTGACCTGTTCCCATTTTTCGACCTGCGCCCTGTCGTGAAGATTGTTCCGATAAATGTTGATCAGCTGAGTAACAGGATAGCCGTCCGTTGGATCCAGTTGATGAACTTTGACGTAAATATCGGCGGCGCCGTGATAGTTGCCTTGACGCAGTTTCGATTCTGCCTCTGCCATGAGCTTTTGTTTTTCGGTTTTGGGTCCGCTTTGCTGGGCGGCGTACTGAGCGTCGTATTTCGCCTCGAGTTTGCGAAGTCTCTCTCGTCTTTTTTCTTCTGGGGTCAGCTTTCTCTCAACGGTTGGCTGCGGAGCTGGCTCTGATTTGCCGCTGTTGGATGCGATTGCTATAATTATCAATAACAAAACCGCGATCCCAGCGCCCGCATAAATCATGACTTTTTTATCCTGAAAAGGATTCTTCGCGGCGCCTTTTCGTTTGCCGCGTCCTGTAGATTCCGCAGCTTTTGAACCGCTTTTGCTCGCGTTAGTTGACGCTGGTTTAGAAGCCGGTTTGGAAGCCGGTTTGGAAAGCGGTTTGGAAGAAATATTTGTTTTTGGGCTTCCCGCAGCTTTATTCCCGGCTGGCTTGGAAGCTGGCGTCCCTTGCCCGAAATCAAACGTTGGCTTGTCCGATTTTTCTGCTGGTTTGGGCTTTGATGTATCAATTCCAAAATCAAAAGTCGGCTTGTCTGTTTTTTCTGTTGATTTTGACGGCTGTTGAGGATTAAATTCAAAAGGCATATTGACGGTTTCGATTAAGTTAATTCAAGAAATATAAGGCGTGAACAGAGCAGTCCAATCGCCGTACTTATATTTTGTCAGATTTATCAAAAATTGCAATAGCCCCTATACTAATAATTGGGACTGGACGCTATTCTTTTTTAGCAATATTCTTCCGCCGCAACTGACCGCAGGCGGCGTCAATGCGTCCGCCTTTTTCTTTGCGAACCTGAACCTGAACGCCGCCGGATTCCAAAGTACGAACGAAAGCGTCGATTTTATCCGGATACGGACGCTTGAACGGCAGCCCTTCCACCTCGTTGTAGGGAATGAGATTGACCAGCGCGTTGCGTCCGTGCAGAAGCTGAGCCAGTTCCTGAGCGCATTGCGTCGAGTCGTTGACCCCGCCCAGGAGAACGTATTCGTACGTTATCCGCCGACCTGTAACTTCAAAAAAGGCGTCTGCGGCGTTTAAGATGTTTTGAATCCCAATGCTCGCATTGGTCGGAACGATGCGGTTTCGCAGTTCGTCGTTGGGCGCATGCAGCGAAACCGCCAGATGATACTGCTTTCCGATGTGGGCGAGACGTTCAATTCCGGAAATAATCCCGACGGTTGAAATCGTAATCTTTCTGGCTCCGATTTCCAGATGGTTCGACAGCCAGTCAAGAGCTGTGAGAAGATTGTCCAGATTCAGCCCCGGCTCGCCCATGCCCATGACGACGATGTTGCTGATTCGGTCTGCGTCCGAGGCTGCGCCTTGGGAATGGAGCAAGTCTTGAAAAATCAAAACCTGTTCGACGATTTCTTCCGCTTCCAGATTGCGAATGAAGCATTTTCCGGACTCGGCTTTTGTTTGACCGGTGGCGCAGAACATGCAGCCCATCGCGCAGCCGACCTGCGTTGACAAACAAACGGTGTGACGTCCTTTGTCGTCTGTCAGCATGACGCATTCGACCGTTTCGCCGTCGTGAAGTTTGAGCAGCGCTTTTGTCGCCCAGGGAGATTGGCTGGTTTGAACAACCTGCGCCGTTCGGAGCGTAAAGGCGTTTGACAGCTTTTGCTTTAAACCTGCTGGCAGATTTTTCATGTCGTCAAACGATGTAACGCCCGGCTTGTTCAGCCATGACAAAATCTGACTGGCGCGAAACGGTTTTTCGCCGTTTCCCGTCAGCCAGGATTTGAGAGCGTCTTCAGATTGAAATAATATTGAATGCAAGTTATTGCCTTTTTAGTTGCGAGTTGCGAGTTGCGAGATGAGTTGAAATGCCGCTTGCGTCTACTCCTCACTCCTCACTCCTAATTCCTAACTCAAAACCATTCCTTATTCCCTAATTCCTCTTGTTAAACTGAATTCCTCCTCCGTTGGCGGGTTGTTCAGATTCTATCGGCAGAACGCCGGAATCGAAAAGCATGTATCCGCCCCAAAAATACGGGTGGCTCATTCGGAAGGCGTTGTCAGCCGGCGCGCCTGTAACAGACGGTTCTTTGTCCAATTGAGCGGACGCCCCCGCGGTTTTCAAAACGGCAACTCGCCAGGCGGACGCTGGGTCGAATTTCGGAATGCTCTTGCAGTAATTCTTCAGCAAATTCTCTGCGCTGTAGCCGCCTGTTCGCCATCGGCTTAAGAGAATCGTCTGACTTCCCTCTGACATCAAAGCGCAGGACGTAAAGAACAGGTCAAAGCCCGGAATGCGGCAGCTGGTTTTGAACGAACATTCTTCCGGCGTGTGGAAGCCCGGCAGAAGAATTGTCTGCGGCGCGCCGTACGGCAGGAGCAAACAGTCTGAAAGCTTGCCGTCAACTTTGGAACCGTCAATTCCCAGCGGATGAAGGTCGACAGAGCGGTTGTAGTCCGGGTTGAGGTCTTCCCAGACAACCAGACGCTGCAGTCGAGAAAACAACAATTGAGCCGAGCCGGGAATCTGGCTTTTGACAATCGACGTTTTCATGGCTGCGGAGCCGAGTATTTCCTGGAACGCCGACGCGGCGAAATCGGCGTTTTCCCGCGGATGAAGCCGTCCTTGAGCAAACGCCCATTCGACATCGCCCAGGGTTGGAATCGGCTGCGGAACCGACAGGGACGCCGTCGGCGCGTAGCGAATCTTGAACTGATAAATCAGCGGACGGCGGCCGTTGGCGGTCTTGACCTGTAACAGGTCAAACGGGACGTACCATAAAAAGCCGTCGGGAACAATTGCCAGACCGGGGAACGGCGTTGTGAAATCCGCCTTGGAGTCTTTGAGAAGTTCCGTCAGAAGTTCCTCTGCGGTCGTTCTCCAGACGTCTTCCATGCGCGTTACATCGACAATCGTTGACGAACTGATAAGCGACAGCTCTTTATGCAGCTTGCGATTGAGCATGTCAACCTTTTTAATCGTTTTGACTTCCCAGTTTGCGTACTGGTTTGCGCCCAGCAAAAAGGCAAACATGCGTCCGCGAACGTTGTAGAACAACAGCGTCGCCTCGCCTTCCGGAAGACGCCGCTGAATCTCTTCGCACGTCATAACGGGCGGGAATACCGGTTCTGCCGGCAGACGCCGCAGCAGCATACTGTATAACAGAGCTTCCTGCTGACGCGCAACGTTTCCCCATTCCTTGTACATGTCCGTCTGTTTTTTCAACTCCGCCGAGTCTGCCGGGGAGATCGGGAGTTTTTGAATCTCTGCCTGTATGCGCTGAGACTGCGATTGAAGCTGACTGTACGCCGGATATTCCGCCAGAATATTTTGCCGCTGCGTTTTAGCCAGAGCGGACAGCCCATCTGACGGCTGTTCCAAAAGAAGGCGCAAGTTGAACAGTCGTCCTCCGCTAAACATCGGAGAACAGAATCGGGCGCGCCGACCCATGTCGGCAATCATCACCGCCTTTTGATATTCTTCCCGATCCAGAGCCAGCAAAAACCAGTTGTCGTACGATTCCGACCTCGCGTTGGCAATGGAGGAAAAAGCGTACATCGGGTTAAGCGACCACTCTTCCGCATTCGGGGATTGTAACAGCGGTTCGTAGTACGCAACCGCTTTTCGAGGCGTGATAACGCTTCTGATAGAAATCTTTCCTGTTTGGTACAGGTTGTTGAGAATGTCGAGCTGATACAGCCGGGGCGTAGCGTGAGCCATGAACTCCATCGACTTTGCCAGAGCCGCGTTTCCTTCCTGGATTTTACCGAGTTGATAGAACATTTCCGCCGTAGAGAAGTTGACTTTAGCGCCGACTTCTGAAATATCAAAACTGCGGCCGACGAACTTCGCTTGCGCCTCTTTGAGGTATTTTGCCGCTTCCGCAGGCTTTTGGAAGTACAGGAGATTCTCCGCCATGCAAACGTTGAGAACGACTTGCAGACGACGTCCCGCTTTGACTTTTGCCCATTGAATAGCCGGTTGTAACGCAGGACAAGGGGTTTTCGGGTTTCCCGCTAAATGAGCGGCGGACATGCCCTTAAACGCATCTGCAAGAATCGTTCCGCTGGACGTAATTCGAGAATAACAAACCGCAGCAACGGTCGCTTCATGATAATATTGAACGGCGGCGGCGTTGTTCCCGGAATGCATCGCCTGACGCGCCAACGCCAAAAAAGCGATTGCTGTCAGCGGATGGTCAAACTGCCCGGCGCAGACGGTTCCTCGGCTGAGAAGCGGGATTGCCAAATCGTATTTTTCCGCTCCCAGATACGCCATGCCTAACGCGACGTCAACCCAGGTTTGCGACCAATGGTTAGGCGGAGCAGGGCGCGTCGACAGTTTGCTGATGCATTGATCTGTCAGCGGGTCTTCTTTGCAAAGCGGTCCCAAAATCTCGTATCGACGGTACAGCGCCAACGCGGTGCATTGCCAGACTTCCGCAATGTCAACCTGAATCAGATGCGCCATGACGACCGTCCCGCCGTGCTTGACGGTGTCGTACTGATTGACCTTGCCTCGCTGGATGCTGAACGTGTCTGGAAAAGAGCCTAGCGTTTTCTTTCTGGCTCCGAACCCCCACGGAATGTTAAGCTGACGATTGGTCTGCGGGTTTATCGTTGCGGAAAGGAACTTGACGTCCGACATCCAGTTGTAGTACTGGACGTAAATATTCAGAGCTGCGTTATAGTTTTCAATCGCATTTTCAAAATCGCCGACAGCGTAGTACGCCTCGCCCAACATTGTATATGTGCAAATCGAGTCAAGCCAGCGCGAGCTGACGGACTTCATAGAGCCGCGAACTTCGGACTGATAGCCCTTTATGGCGTCTTTGAAATCGCCCTCGTTAAGCGCCGCCTGCCGCGGATAGTAGCTAAGATGGGGAAGCTGATTGATTTGCGCCTGAGTTGTAACAGAAGCAATCAGAACCAGCGCGGCAAACAATATTGTCCTCGTTATTTTCATGGCATGTACTCCTTTGCAATTAATATATAGAGTAATTCATATTAGTATTATACCAGAATTGTGTGCGGATTTCCAGACGGGGAACAGAAAATTTTATAATAAGAATTTTCCCGATTTCAGGTTCTTCGGATAATGGCGATTAGGTAAAAGAAGGGAGGGATTACATCAGAGTAATTCCTCCCCAAAAAAGCGTTATTTATCGTTCACCTGCCAGCAGTTTAGACGGTTCTTCCCGCGCGGCGGAGAACGCTGTCCAGACGGCGGCGAGAAGGCACAACCCCAGCGTCAGGGCAAATCCGAAACCGAGCTTTTCCCACGGGAACGTCAGCGGGACGTTGACTGCTCCGAACGCGCCGGTTGACGAGACGCCAATCGAACACCAGGCGGCTATCGTTCCCAGCGAGAAGCTGACAAAGCACGAAACCAGCGCCAGCAAAAGCGATTCGGCAAAGATCATCCGCACAGTCTGGAATCGCGTCAGGGAGATAGAGCGCAACAGCCCGATTTCCCAACGGCGGGTTCTAACTGATGCGACCATCGTATTGACAACCGCGATGGAGCTGATAATCAAAATCATCAACGGCATTTTCGCCATCGCTTCAATAACGGAATCCGCCCGGGAGTTGAGAAACGCGTTGAGGGACTCGATTGTCGACACCTTGGCGAAACCCTTGGAGGAAAGGAGCGTAGAATTATCATTCTCGCTACTCGCCACTCGCAACTCGCAACTTTCGACGGCAATTTGCGTCATGGCGTAGTTGAGAGCGTTATAGTCCAGTTCAGAATCCTTCTTTTCGTCAAACCAGAAGAAGCGGTTGCGGTCTTCCTGCGGGGTGTTGAAAGCGCTCCAGACGAGGTTGTCCCGGCAGAAAATCAGCCCGCCGCGCCCCTGACGGAATCGCAGACCAGACGTCTTGACCATCCACTGGTAGCCCGTGTAGGACAGAATGCCGGCAATTTCAAACTTGACCGTTTTGGCTTTGCCGCTGTCGTCTTTTACCTCGCCAGGGTTGCTGACGCCTGTCATGGACGTCGTCCCGATGGTTTTCGGCAGACCTCCGAACGTACCGCGACCGCTGGACGGGTCTGGAACGATGAATTCCAGCTCATCGCCCACGTGAAGGTTGAGCGGCTGTGCAAAGGCGTCAATAACCAGACAGTAGTTTTTCTCCGTTGAGTTGAGCTTTGTAACAGCGTCTTTGAGCGTTCCTTCTGCCAGCGGGAACTTCAACATGGGGTTAGAGCCTTCAAACGCCTTGGCGACGTCGACGCCCATGATAACCATGTTGTCGTTCATGCCGAAATCATATTTGCGCGGGTCGCCCGGCTTGTCGGGGTCGTATTTGGGGTCAAGTTTTTTGAGCGTTTCGGTCGTGAATTTGGCGTGTTCCACCTGCAGAGCCATAAATCGGTCAGGGTCAACCGCCTTGCACGCCTTGACTTTTTCAACGTCAGCGTCTGAAATCCCCTTTGGGAAAAACGCGACGAGAGCTTCCGGCATGTCGTGCGTTGGCGTAAACGGAACGAGCATCGAATAGCCCCAAATCTCAAAGAAACAGTACAGCCCCAGACCGACGCTGATGCTGATTACCGTTCCTACAGATCGCCACAGGGATCGGGTTAACTGTCCGTGCAGAAAGACGGACGGCATCCCGAAAATCGCGCTGGCGATTGGTGTGAAAATCTTTTCGGAAATGATAATCAGCGCTGGAATGAGCAGCAGGAACCCGATTGACATCAAGACCAGCCCCAAACCGCCGTAGAGCGTCTTTTGCATCGCTCCGGAGAAGATGTTTCCGTAAACGATTATGGGTGTAACGGACGACAGAATCAGTCCAACGACAGCCGAACGCCACGCCCAGCTATGGGGCGGGATAAACTGCGATTCCTGTAACGCGTCGATTGGTTTTGTGCGAGCTGCTCTGATTCCAGGAATAATGCTTGCCAGCAGAGCGCCGCCGATTGAGCAAAGGAACGTCAAGCCAACGCAAAGCCCGCTGAGTGTAACAGCAGTGTTGTTTCCGTTGAAATTGTTTTCGTTGAAAACCTGACTTGTCCAGAGCAAACCATATCCGGCAACCAAACCGCCGATTCCGCCCAAAACGCCCAGCAAAACCGCTTCGCCGACGATGAGGAAGAAAATCTGTCCGCTGCTCAATCCAATGCAGTGCAGCAGAGCCAGCTGACGCGTTCGTTCGTTTACGCCCATGGAAAGCGTCGTGAAAATAATAAACGTTGCCGCAACCAGAACCAGCCCGATGCTGGCGTACGCCTGTTTCAAAATGGAACTGGCGGATTGGTTTTCCGTCAGAGCGGTGCGAACGTCGTTGACGTCCTGAAACATCAGGGGAGAATCCTTCTCCTTAAAGATTTTTTCATACTTTTGTAA
>CACXSS010000131.1 GCA_902770245.1 uncultured Planctomycetota bacterium
TTTATGAAAATAATCATCATAGGCGCGGGACCGGCTGGAATGGCTGCCGCGATTTCTGCCGCTGAAAATCCCGATAACGACGTTGTCGTTCTGGAAAAGAACGATATTCCCGGCAAGAAACTGCTCGTTTCCGGCTCCGGTCGGTGCAACGTTACCAACGGGATTCATATAGAGGAATTCCTCTCCCGGTACGGCGGGCGGGATCGGTTTGTCAAACCGGCTCTGCTGTCGTTTACCAACCGGGATTTAATGCAGTTCTTTAACGCCCGGCACGTTCCCATGACAACGATGGAAAACGGGAAAGTCTTTCCTCGAACGGAGAGAAGCCGCGACGTTCAGCAGGCTCTTATAGAGGAAATGCAGCGCCGGGGCGTTAAGCTCGTAACGCAGGCGGCTGTTCGAGACGTCAAATACCAGCCAGATGGCGCTGTTCCGTTTGCCGTCGTAACGACAGACAAAACGTATCAGGCGAATCGGGTTGTTATCGCAACCGGCGGGAAATCCTATCCCTCAACCGGGTCAACGGGCGACGCCTACGCCTGGGCGGAATCGCTCGGACATACGGTCTCTACACCCGTTCCCGCTCTGACGCCGGTGAAAATTGAGGGAGATTTTACGCTCAAATCCTGCGCGGGAATTGCGATGCCGTGCCTGTCTATGACGCTACGCCGCGGAGGGCGGAAAGTAACGGACTTCTCCGGCGACATCATTATTACTCATGCCGGGTTTTCCGGTCCCGGCATTCTCGACAACAGCCGGTTTATGACTCCCGGCGACGAGCTGACAATTTGTTGGGTTGACCCGTACACCGCCGTCAAGCTGGACAAGGTGATTATTGAGACCCTGGAACAGGCGGGGAAAAAGACGATTAAAAACGCGCTAAGCGTTCTCGGTTTGCCGGACAGACTGCTGGAAACGTTCCTGACGCTTGCCGGTATTGAACTTGACCCGCGCCCGAAACTGGGCGATCCGCCGTCGAAACGCGTCATGGCATCGCATCAGTTTTTCCCCTGTCGGATTTACGGGGATTCGCCGGGCATGACAAAAGCGCAGCGCAAAGAGTTTGTCAAATACTTGAGAGAATCCCGCTGGATAATCGACTCGCTGGGCGACTTTAACGACGCGATGGTAACAGCCGGCGGCGTGATAACAACGGAAGTCAACCGTCAGACGATGGAATCCAGAATCGTTCCCGGTCTATATTTCGCCGGGGAAGTTTTAGACGTCGACGCCGACACTGGCGGATTCAATTTGCAATGGGCGTTCTCGTCCGGCGTCATGGCGGGGAAGGCAGTAGGGAGTAGGGAGTAGGAAAATGAAAAAGGCAATAGGCAATAGTAAGATAAAAACTTACTACTGCCTACTGCCTATTGCCTAATGCCTATAACTTATTTAGCAGCAAGCTTTGGAGTCTTCTTTAGAGGCGGCTGAGCAAGCGCAAGCGGGCTTTTTGACCTCGAACGTACGGCGTTCCTTGAATTCTTCTTTTTTGCCTTTGTTCCAATTGGAAACCGGACGAAAATAACCGCAAACTCTTGAATAGACCTCTGTTTTTTCTCCACAAACTGACATTGAAATCTCCTTAGCTTAAATGAATGGTAAATGTTATGGTTTTGACGCTGATTTTGTTGAAGGTCAAAACCCGAAAATTAACCTTCAGAACGTTTGGCGAACCTCTCGCTCATTTGGATTCCGTTCCAAAACGGACGGTAATATACCACAATATTCGGCATTGTCAACCCCAAAGATAACAACATCTAGTATTTTTCTAAAAATTTTTCTCAACAGGTTGAAAATGGCTAAACTGAGAAAAATGCGGTTTGACAATCGGCGGTTTTTGAAATTTTTCTTTCTCTTAACAGACAATTTTAGAATGGTAAAATAGGAGGTTCGAGAAGATGAGTTGTAAAGTTTTGTAGAAAATTGAGATGAATAGCATCAATCGAAGACGCTGGTTTTGGCGCTACCCACTTCCAATCAGGAACCGACCTCGTCGGTCACCGATTATGCTGAAACGAATCTGAGCGGTCGTCCAACGTTTATTATTTTTGCAACGAAAAGGACGAAAGTTACGAAATAGACGAAAAATAAAAAATCCTTTTGTTTGTTTCGTTCTTTTCGTGTATTTCGTGTTAAAAATTATTTGGGCGGGCGACACGCCCGCGAACCGGACTCAACAGTGGTTTTCCGTTGTACCAACAAGTAGCCCGAGGACTGGCTACATCCGGGGAAGGTTTTCGGCTTCGTCATGGTGGTATGCACGCTTCGCGGCGGTTCTTCTGCGGCGGCAAGCCGCCGCTTATAAAAGCGAGAGCTTCGCTCTCGCACTCCGAAACGTCACACTTACCCGCTCTCCGACATGTCGCCTTACTCAACTTTTTCGCCGTCCGAGCCGGGAACGATGCGAATGATTTTGACGTTATCGACATAGGCGGTTCCGACGCCCGTCAATTCAAAACAGAGCTGAACTTTCCCTTCGCTGTCGGCGGTGCGAAACATCACTATCGGCTGCCAGCCAAGCGTTTTGGTTACGCGTCTTGCCAAGACGTCGCCAGAGTGAACGTCGGTTATCTTCAGACCGTCAACAGTGCATTTGAGAGGTTGCGGCAGATTGACAAGACAGGAAATCTTTACCGTCTCAAACGGTTCAACCTGAACTGTCGGAGAAAGAATTGTAACAGGCGATTTATCCAACAGAGCAATTACGTTCTGCAATCCCGGCGGGGTTTGAGCGGTCAAACGCAATCCGGATTTTCCAGAAAACGCCGCCATCGGATTGATGTCCCCTTTTGCCGTAACCTGCGAACTGGCGTCGTCGGCAAGATACAAAGCCCAGTTTGCGTCCATGAATTCGTCCAGCGATTCAAAGTCGCCGGCAGGAAGCAGATTGTCGCCCTGTTTGTAGTTTTGCATGTTCTGCTGCCAGGCGTGATACAGCCTCATGGTTCTGAACGAAACTGCGGCAGGATGAAAATTGGGTTCTCGTCTCGAACCAACAATTCCCGTCCAGTAGGAAAATTCCAATATTCTAAGCGCGTTGGCGGCGTCACAGATTGACTTGTCCGATTCCGACCAAAGATTCTGA
This sequence comes from uncultured Planctomycetota bacterium, assembly GCA_902770245.1. Classification (GTDB taxonomy): domain Bacteria; phylum Planctomycetota; class Planctomycetia; order Pirellulales; family Thermoguttaceae; genus RUG11551. Next base: position 3,086 of record CACXSS010000131.1, read on the forward strand.
CTAATCATCCATTCGGAACGATTAATCGCCTCCGTTGCGCGATTAAAGAGGTCTATTTCTTCTTTGCTGGCTTTGTTTGGATTGAACCATGGCCGAAAATTTTCAAGGCGGTTTGCTGTAATATCTCGAAACAACACAGAAGACTGCTTGCCGTAAGTTCGCAATCTGTTGTACAAACTGGAAATAACCGACGAATTTTGAGCCATCAAAATCATCGACCAGTCAACCTGAGATTCTAATGTTACATCCGTCCTTCCCGCTTTACGGACAACGCTAAGCGGTTCCAGACCATTGGGCGTTAGCCGATACGCATTATACGTCGATGGAATATTGGGCATATTAGCCGTTACGGAACGCGAATATCGACCGGCAAGCGAATATTGAGCATAATCCGGCATATACAGCGGAAGCGCCAGACGTCCTTTTTGAGGAATCGTCAGCATAATAAACCATAAGCGATCGTCAGACGTCTTCACAGGCGTCGATTGAGTTCCTGCCGCAAAAAACGAATCCGCAACAAAAAGGCGAGAATTCAGCAGCTCCAGACTGCGGCTTCTATACTGGGCATCCGGATTATTGGAATCAAGCGGAGTTTGAGAATCGAAAAACAAACCTCTAACCCCCGAGCCCGCTGCGGCAAAAGACGTTAATTGAAGCTGTTCATACGGAATTGATTCTGGAAATGTTTCGCCGGAAAACATCGCTTTCCAGCTTTGAACCAGTTTCGCGTCTGGCTGAGTCTGAACAACGCAAATGCGAGGCATCCCCGGCTGAATCAGACAGGGAATGTCGCGATGCCAGCGCAAATATTTTATCAAGTCCAGAGAAGAATAGATCGGATTGCGGTCGATAATCAGACTATCAACCTGACGGCTGTAATCCCTTAAACTCTCATCCGCCTGAGCAATAATCGGACGAACGACTTCCCGATCGCATTCGTGAATTCGATGACAAAGCAGCTTCGTCTGTTCTACGCTGACGGAATTTTGAGACAAATTCCCCAAATTCCAGGCAATTACCCTGTAATACTTGTCTCCCCAAAACGTTGGCGTATAATCGCGCGCGGCTTCTTCCGTAAAAACGTCCCACTGCTGTTTGGTCAGAGGCGGAGGACAGATTATCCACAATCCTTGCTCTTGCGCCTGAATCATCTGACCATCGGTGGGAACCGAATCCATCCAAAGCGTATTGAACCCAAGCTGACGCAAATATTCAAACGACTCCCCGCGATAACGAATCGCCCGAATAAAAAACAAGGAATCGTTCACAAAAATCGAGGCGCCGCCTACTCGAACTTTCGGCGTCTGCATAGCGGCAGAAGAATCCTGTGCATCGGGATTTATATCCGACGGACTAACGTCTGGAGCTGCAATCGCGTTATTGACGCTTCCCGGCGCGGGAGATTCAATCCTCTTGTTTTCTTTGGGCGGATTTCCCAAAGACCCTTTAACATAATCGCCGGGGGAAATCGGGGCGTAACCCGTTATTTCCAAATCGTCTATCCAGAGGTTGAGTTCTCCTTCCCCAGCGTTAATATCCAAATACGCCATGTCGTAGTAGGCGTTAGTTATGTCAACGTTTTGCCCCCTCTTTCGAGAAATATCCTGAGCCTGCTCTTTGAGTAAATCCAACGGGCGGTCAATTCGAATCTGCTGCCAGCTTCCATTCAAAGAATATGTCCCGCCGGCAAGTAAAATCGCCATCGGTCCGGACGAGCCGCTATTGTCTCGATTTCCCGGTCGAGATTCTTCCTGAGTCATCGGCAGAATAATCCGGAGCATAAATCGCAGCCCGGTTTTATTTGACTTAATATATATTGTCGGAAGAACATCGTCCGTAAGCCGTCCCGTTCCAACTTTCATTCCCAGCATAACGGACTTCGCCTGAGCTGGAATCTGCAAAGAAACGTACTCGCACCCTCGCTTTCCGTACCCCTCCTGAGGAGAATATTTATGCTCAATTGTTTTCAAATGAGGTTCTGCTGTTTCAACGCGCCAAACTGTTTGGGGTTGATCAAACGAAAATCTCCAGTTTTGCTCATTTTTACCATTTTCACTTTGAGCATATAAACAGCAGGAAAAAAACGTCGAAAAAAGCTGCGTTAAAATAAAACAAAACAGGATTTTCACAGAAATACAGACCTTGAGTTTTTTTGCCGCTTGCATCTCGTTTTTCATTACTTTCAATTGCGTCATCCTTACTTTACTCATTTTTCTTAATTGATTCATCTTTCAACTCAGCGTTGAATAAAATACACACTCTAGGGAATCCAGGCGGTTTTATGTTGAAAAAAAACAACATGGGTTCTATTGTAAACAAAAAAATCCCCAAAAAAACGCAGAATTTCCCAAACGTTTCCGAAAATCTGTTCTATACTCTTACCAAAGATTTGATTTTAACGCCAGAGCAAATTTTGAGAAAAATCATAGAATTTCCTAATTTATCCGGTAAGAAATCGAACCAATTTCGCAAAACGAATATAATTATATATAATGGTATTTGAATGAATAATTGACAGTGAACGCTCTGAAGCAATTATCCATTGTTGATTATAATTTAGTCCTCAATTTCAATTTCCTTATTATGAATCAGGAATCGTTATCGCAGTGTCTTAATGAAACAGAAATGCCGTTGGAACTCAAAGAGCTTATCGACGCCATTGAGGAACTTCCGGCTGAACATAAAACCCGTTTGAAACCTTTGGCGGAAAAAATCCTGGCAGCGTCCAAACGCCGCCGTAAAATTCTTACCTTAGTTCAAGACGCCCTGAGTCAGCTTCGGCTCGACATGAAGTACCTCGTCTTCGACTTGGAAGCCACTCGCCGAGAACGAGACGATTATCAAAGGCAGCTTGAAAAATAATATGCTTTTTTCAAGACGATTATGTCAAACTCCTGTGGATAATGGACAAGCGCCTTAGTTCGCCCTCCATTATCCATTTTTTATTTTCTGTTTTTTATTGTATATCTCCCCTCTTTACAATTTATCGGGAATGTTGTATAATCAGAAAAAAGTTTGACAGTTCAAACAAATGCTATACATAATAAACAAGGAGATAGAACCATGTCCAAAAAATTCCTTCACGTCGGCTGCGTAACGCACGACAAAAACTTCCCCGGTCTGAACTACAATCAAATTTTGGACTGCTACTGTTCCGACCCGACAGCCAACGAACACAACATCGAATGGCTGTTCTTCCCGGAAACCAGCCCGCTGGCAAAAACGGCTGTTGCAACAACAACTCACATTGCCTATATGGTTGACGACCTTGAAGCCGCTGTCGCCGGCAAGGATATCGTTGTCGAACCGATCGAAGTCGCTCCTGGATTCAAAATTGCGTTCTTCTGGGAAGACGGCGCTTTGGTTGAAAACTGTCAGGCAAGCTGAGACGATAAACAAAGAATAATTGAGATTCACAATTGACATTGGGATTCTTATAATGGATTTTGATTCTTTGTCAATTGAACGAATTATTTACCCTTTCCGTCGAGACGCTAACATTTCCAATAGCGTCTCGATGGCGTTTTATATTTTTAAATAACTGGATTTATTAACCAGTTCAAACCTACCTATTTCCAATACAGAGGCATAAAAATGGAAGAATTTCCTATGACTCGTCAAGGATACGACAAACTCCGCGCTGAGCTGGAATACATGGAAAAAGTTGAAATGCCTGCAATCGTTAAAAGAATTGCAGCTGCCAGAGAAGAAGGCGACTTGAGTGAAAATGCCGAATACCACGGAGCGCGCGAAAGTCAGGGTCTGTTGGAAGCAAAAATGGGACAGCTTCGTTACAAGCTCTCCAACGCAAAAATCATTGACAAAAGCGATCTTCCAACAGACGAAGTCGTTTTTGGTTCCAAAGTTCGCGTTTACGACGAATACTTTGAAGAAGAAGTCGTTTACACGATTGTTGGCGCCGGAGAAGAGGACTTCGACGAAAACAAAATCCTTGTTTCCAGCCCCCTGGCGCAAGGATTGCTCGGGAAAAAAGTCGGAGACGTCGCCCAAATCGACGCCCCTGCTGGAATCCTCGAAATGAAAATTCTGGAAATCATTCAGCCGGAATGAAAGGCAATAGGCAGTAGGCAGTAGGCAATAGAGATTCGCCTCCGGCGAATTCAAATTTCAACTCCTCACTCCTCACTCCTAACTCCTAACTCACAACTTACATTTTTTATCATTTAACCCCCATTTATTTAGCAATGTCGAACGTAGAAGTATATTGGCATGAACACGTCGTTTCACGCGAACAGCGCGAAGAAAAAAATAACAACAAAGGCTGCGTTGTCTGGTTTACGGGCTTGAGCGCGTGCGGAAAAAGCACCGTCGCCAACTTGGTAGATTACAAGCTTTTCCAGCGCGGAGCGCACAGCTTCGTCCTGGACGGCGACAACGTTCGTCACGGACTCAACGCCGCTCCCAAAATGCTTATGGAAAAGCATTCTGAAGAGTTCGCCAAACGTTTTGGGCTGGGATTCTCCGCCATTGACCGCGAAGAAAACATTCGCCGCATCGGAGCCGTTGCTTCTCTGTTCGCCTCTGCTGGAATCGTTGCCATCACAGCGTTTATCAGCCCGTACCGCCGCGACCGTGACAACGTCCGCGCTTCTCTGCCGGAAGGCGACTTCATCGAAATTTTCGTTGACGCCCCGTTGGAAGTCTGCGAAGCCCGCGACCCGAAAGGTTTGTACAAAAAAGCCCGCGCTGGCGAACTGAAGGGATTCACCGGAATCGACGATCCCTACGAAGCTCCGCTCAATCCGGAACTCCGTCTGGAAGCCGGAACGAAAACCCCGGATCAGCTGGCAGACGAAGTCGTTGCCTATCTGGTCAGCAAAGGAATCGTTAAATAAGGTTGTAAGCTGCTAGCTATTAGCTACTAACCATTAGCTTGGTTACTAATAGTTCTAAGTGTTAAACATTAAAGCTGGAATTAAAAAATACAAAGCTAGAGGCTAGGAGCTAGAAGCTAAAAGCTCATTCCGCGCCCATTTTCAACTGATATTTTAAGAGTATGCAAAATCCAATTCAGCGTCCGCGCGTTGTAATTACCGGCATCGGGCTAACCGCCCCCAATGGCAATACGCTTTCTGAATTCCGCCAAGCTCTTTTGGACGGCAAAAGCGGCATTCAGGAATACGAGATTCGCTATTTCGGCAAGACGCTGGCGGGAATTTGCAATTTCGACCCGCTGAAATATCAAAAGAAAAAGGACGTCCGCCGCGGCACGCGAGCCGGCTCGATTGGCGTCTACTGCGCTCACGAAGCGATTCAGGACAGCGCGCTCGACTGGGAAAACGTCGATAAATCCCGCGTCGGCGTTTACGTCGGCATTACAGAACACGGCAACGTCGAGACGGAAAACGAAGTCTACAATATCAGCCAGTTCAACTACGACTGTTCCATCTGGACGCACCATCACAACCCCCGCACCGTTGCCAACAATCCGGCGGGAGAAATCAATTTGAACATGGGCATTACCGGACCGCACATCACGCTTGGCGCAGCCTGCGCTGCCGGGAACTGCGGTCTGGCGCACGGCTGTCAGATGTTGTGGCTGGACGAATGTGACGTTGCTATTTGCGGCGGCGTTTCTGAAAGCATTCACACTTTCGGCATTTTCGCCGGGTTCAATTCTCAGGGCGCGTTGGCGAAGTCAGACAATCCTGCAACCGCGTGCCGCCCGTTCGACAAAGACAGAACCGGCATTGTCGTTTCCGAAGGCGGATGTCTGTTTACGGTCGAACGTCTTGACGACGCCCTGGCGCGAGGCGCAAAGATCTATGCGGAAATCGTCGGGTTCGCCTCCAATACAGACGCGACGGACTTCGTTCTGCCTAACGCTCAGCGTCAGGCGCAATGCGTTGAAATGGCGATTCGCCGGGCTGGCATCGAAAAGAACCAGATCGACATTGTTTCCGCTCACGCAACGGGAACGTCCAGCGGCGACGCGGTCGAATGCGAAGGGCTTCGTTCCGTGTTTGAAAACTGCCCCAACGTTCGATTTAACGGCGCAAAAGGACACATCGGTCATTGCATGGGAGCCGCCGCCGCGTTGGAACTGGCGGGCAACATCCCGTCCTTTACAGACGGCTTGATTCACCCGGCGATTAATGTAGACAACCTCGATAACGTCAACTACATTCTCAACAATTCCTTTGGAATGTTGGGCATCAATTCATCCGTTATCGTTAAAAAATGGCAGGGAGAATAAACCGTTTTCTTCCCTGACGTTATATACCAACCTTAACCCTTTGATTTCATAATGACACCTGCAGAAATTCGAGAAGCAGTTCTCAACATTTTGGAAGACATCACCCCGGACGAAGACCTCACCCAACTCAAGGACGACGTTCCGTTCCGCGAACAGCTGGAACTGGACTCCATGGATTTTTTAGACATCGTCATGGAACTCCGCAAGCGTTATCGCATTCAGATTCCGGAAGACGAGTACAAAAATCTCATTACGATGGATTCCACGGTGAAGTATCTCACCCCCAAAATGGAAAATCTTTAATCGAACCGTTTTTTTCTCGCGTAAACAGATATGTATGACACAATCATCATCGGTGCGGGCATGTCCGGTCTGGCGGCTGGCGTACGATTGGCGCACTACGACCAAAAGGTCTGTATTTTAGAGCGTCACAGCGTCGTCGGCGGTCTGAACTCATACTATCGTCAGCGAGGAAGAAATCACGACGTCGGGCTTCACGCCGTTACAAACTATCAGCCCAAAGGCGTCCGACGAGGGCCTTTGGCGCGATTGCTTAAACAGCTTCGTTTGGCGTGGGACGAGTTAGGGCTGGTTCCGCAGTCTGGGTCGTCCATTCGGTTCCCCGACTTAACGCTGCGATTCAACAACGACTTTACACTGTTGGAATCAGAGATTCGCAAACACTTCCCCAAAGAGTCCGACGGGGTTCAAAAGCTCATCGGCGCTCTGGTCGATTACGACGATTTAGGGAAAACTGTTAACGTCTCTGCCCGCAGCGTCGTTAAAGAATATATCAAGTCGCCGCTTCTGACCGATATGCTCTTCTGTCCTTTGATGTACTACGGTTCTGCAATCGAAGACGACATGGACTTCAACCAGTTCAGCATCATGTTCCGGTCAATTTTTCTGGAAGGCTTCGCCCGACCGATGGGCGGCGTCCGCGACCTGCTTCGTAAACTGGTTAACCGATTCAAAGAGGATGGCGGCGAACTTCGCACCAAAGCGGGAGTAAAACGTCTTTTGCAGCGTGACAATCAGGTTTACGGCGTCGAGCTGGACAACGGCGAAATTATCGAATCCCGCCGGGTTCTGTCTTCTGCCGGATGGCGAGAAACGCTGAATCTGTGCAGTCCCGAGACGGGCAAACAGGACAAGCCCGGTCAACTGGCTTTTGTCGAAACAATTTCCGTTCTGGACAAACAGCCCAAACAGTTTGGGCATAACGACACGATTGTTTTCTTTAACGACTCGCCCAAATTCGCGTACCATAAGCCAGACGGTCTTGTCGACCTGAGATCCGGGGTTATTTGTTCGCCCAACAATTTCAACTATTCTCAGCCGCTGCAGGACAACGTTATTAGAATCACCGCTCTTGCCAACTTTGAAAAATGGCATGACCTGCCGCAAAAAGAGTACGCTCTGGAAAAACTCCGCTGGTACGACCGGATTGCTCAGTCGGCAGCGCGATTCGTTCCGGATTTTCGCGGCTCGGTTATCGATACAGACATGTTCACGCCAACCACCATTACCCGATTCACCGGGCACGAAAACGGCGCTATTTACGGCGCGCCGGTCAAGCAGTATTCCGGTCAGACGCCGATTAAAAATCTGTACGTCTGCGGAACGGATCAAGGCATGGTTGGAATTATCGGCTCGTTAGTTTCCGGAATCACCATTGCAAACCAGTACTGTCTGCAAAACTGATTCCGTTTTCCTTACCCAGTAGACAATCCTAAAAGGACAAACATCATGAAAAAGGTTTTACTGTTGATTTTAGCGATT
>CACXSS010000132.1 GCA_902770245.1 uncultured Planctomycetota bacterium
AGATTTTGGCTATTTTGCTGGAAAAATCCAGTTCAGACGACATCGCCCGCGACTGCGGAACGATTCTTATGCTCAAAAAGCAGTACGACGTCGTTCACGGTTTGCTGGCAAATGAAAACGACGTCGCTCAGCGCCGCGCTCTGCGTTCGATTTGTCTTTATAAAGAAAAGGGAATTTCTAATGATTATACGATTCCCGTTGAAAGCGTTCTCCCGCTGGCAGAATCTGAAGATGCCAAGACTCGCGTTTGGGCGATTCGCGCTTTGGGACTGGCAATGGACAACAAAGACGCTGAATCTGCCGTTGTCAAAGCCGTTGAAGACGATAACGTCTACGTTAAAAAAGCCGCAAGAAAAGCCTTGAAAAACTAAGCGTTGTCAGACTGCTTTTACCTTTTATAAATGGGGTTCTTCCGGCAAATCCGCACCTGAGAGCTAATAGCTAACTCGCAACTAAAGGCGCCAACTTACCGGAAGATCTATAATAAGGCGTTAATGATAACCAAACTGGGAATATTAACATTTCCCCTCTGCTTTGGAAGCAGAGGAGTGATTTTTTCAAATTGCGTTTTGTTAAGTTGCATAGCGTATTCATGTCGTCAAGTTGACATGAATACTTGATTATCAGTGGACGCACCCTAATTAAAGCGAGTGCCCCATGCGGTCGCGTTTTGTTTCCAGATACGCTTTGTTGTATTCGTTGACGGGACCGTGAATGGGGATCTGATCTTCTACAGTAATGCCGAAACTGCTGTAAATAAAGGCGTCAACTTTTTTGGGATTGTTAGTCAAAAGGCGAATTTTGTGAATTCCCAAATCTTTGAGAATCTGTAAGCCGATGCCGTAATCTCGCAAGTCGGCGGCATACCCCAACGCCAGGTTGGCGTCGACGGTGTCCATGCCCTCGTCTTGAAGATGATACGCTTTAATCTTCGCCGCCAAGCCGATTCCTCTGCCTTCCTGCGGGAGATAAATCAGCGCGCCAACCCCTTCTTTGGAAATCATTTTGAGCGATTCCTGAAGTTGGTCGCCGCAGTCACAGCGGAGCGAACCGAGAATGTCTCCGGTAAAGCAGGAAGAGTGCAAACGAATCAGAGGCGCATCTACGGAACTCAAATCTCCGAATACGACGGCAATCGGTTCCTGAGTTTCGTATTTGACAGAAAAGGACATGATTTTTCCCATTCCGAATTTGGTCGGCAGAAACGCTTCCGCTTCTCTGGTAATGAGTTTTTCCCGTTCGCGTCGATATTTAATCAGAGCTTCAATTGTGATGATTTGCAGCTTGAACCGTTCAGCAAGAGCGAGCAAGTCGTCTCGAGTGGCGCGGTTGCCGTCTTCGCCGAGAATTTCAATCAGGACGCCGCAGGGTCGTTTTCCCGCCAGACGAAGCAGGTCAATAGTCGCCTCGGTATGTCCGGCTCTTCTCAATACGCCGCCTTCTTTGGCGCGAAGCGGGAAAATGTGACCGGGGCGAACCAGGTCGTTGACTTTTGTTTTGGGGTCAGCCAACGCTTTGATTGTCAGCGCCTTTTCCTGCGCGGTAATCCCGGTGCGAGCGTCGCGATGGTCGACGGCGATGGTAAACTGCGTTCCCAAAGGCGCGGTGTTGTTTTGAACCATCTGCGGCAGTTCCAGCCTGTCACAGTCTGAGGGCAGCATTGGAACGCAAGTCTGACCTCGACCGTACTTGAGCATAAAGTTGACTTTTTCCGGAGTGATGTCTTCTGCAGAACCGATGAAATCGCCTTCGTTCTCGCGATTTTCATCATCCATAACGATTATCAGTTCGCCGCGTTTTAACGCGTCAACAGCTTGATCGATTGTTGATAGTTTCATTCAATTACAATTCCTTTTTTTAAACACGAAATACACGAAATAAGCGAAGTATATATGAAATTGTTTTAAAATTTATATTTTTAAATTTTCGCGTTCTTTCGTTCTTTTCGTGTTTTCTTAAACTTCGCGTATTATGTGTTATAAAGTTACAACGAGCCGCCTGATTTTTCCCACAGGTCGTGGAGAATAAAATCGTCGCCGAGCGTTTCGTTGCGCTGTTCCAGAATCTTCAGGTAGGTTTCCATGACCGCCTTGAAATCGAGCTGGAAAGCGTCTTCATCGTCCAGACCGGCAAACTGCGGCAGATCCTTGGACTTTTTAATCAAAGCGAACGCCTGATCAAAGTCTCTCTTGGAAACGGTCAAGTCTCCCTCGCGGAAAGCTTTTTTGCCTTCGTAAAGCAGTTTGCGAGCCTGAATGACGTCTGGAAGCTGTTCAAAAGCCGCGCGATGACGCCAGTATTTGAAGTTGACGATGTCGCGATAGCGGTCTGTCCAAACGCTTTGTTCTTTGGCGTTGTCGAGTTTTTGAGCAACCTCTTTGCCGTGTTCAATTCTGTCAGCCGCCATTCTTTCCGCCAGCTGCATATTGGTAATTCGGAGGATTTCTTCTGCTTCATTGGCGAGGTTGATTTCATCAGCGTTGCGTTCAGCCCAATCTTTATCGTAGGCGGCAGCCTGTTGAGGCGTGAGCTTTTGACGCCGTTGCTGCGTCATTTCTTCCCGCAAGCCGGGCTGAATTTCTTCCAGCTCTTTGGATAGCTGCTCTTCCTGATTGGCAAAGAATTCCTGATCGTTAAGTCGAATAATCTGTCCCTGCGACGTTGGGATTTCCCGGTTGCCGAACGCCGTCCATTCGTCTTGAGCTTTTTTCCATTCCCGTTCGACTTTTTCGTCAAAGCGACCGTCTTTTTCCAGATTGTCTGAATAGTTCATCTGGTTCATCGGGGCGTTGGAATAGAACAACACGTCGCTGATTTTTCCCAGCGGCACGCCGGAAGCGACAATCGCCTCGGCTTTATGATACCAGTCTTTGCCGACCAGCCAGCAGTCACGCTGCTCGATCGGGCGCGAGCCGTGAAGGTCGTCGTCCGCTTTATACAGACGTCTGAACTGAACGCGTTCGTCTGACTTCCCGATTTTTTGCGACGTGTGCCATGCAACGTCCCACGTTAATCGGATAGACTTTTTGTTCATTTTCACGCCGTTTTCGAGGAACTTTAGCCCTTCAATAACCCAGTGGTAACGTTGACGGTAATCGTCGAATTCCGTCGAGACGTTATAGGCAAGGTTCCAGCCCTGGAAACGCCATACGGATTCGTAGTGCGGCATAAGGCGCGCCAGCTGTTTGAGCGTTGCGGAAAGGCTGATCCAGTCTTTTTTCATTTTGTACTTGTTGGCGGCGTCCCAAAGAATTGTGTCTGCAATAGGCGTCAAGCCAAACAGACGGAACGACGTAGCGATGATATCGACATCGCCCAGCTCGGATTCGTCCAAGCCGTATTGAGTTCTAAGCTGAGCCAGTTTCCCGCCCGGCGAACCCGCCTGACCGTCTTTGCCGGGGCTGGCTGGCTGGCTGAGAAGGAACATCGGATACAGCAAAGCCGCCAAAATAATAACGTATATGATTTTTCTTCTGAAAGACGCGTTTTTGTTCATGCTGCAATCTCCCTGAGTTTCATGCAAAGGTAGCCGACAATATACAGTGGAATAAAGAATGCCAGCGCCGTCAGGGCGTCAATGGTCATTAAATTCCAAGGGATGTCAAATCCGCTGGCAACGTATTCTGAATTGGCAAACAGGCTCATGTCTGGAGCCAGATAACCGACAAACCTGATGACATAGTTAATTGCCTGATCTGACATACTGATGACGTCGCCTAAAATGTTGTCTGGCAGTTCAGTAATCATGTTGTCCTGCCGAAGCAGACGATACAAGGATTCCAAAACTCCGCCGCCTTCGGTTAAACCGTAAGCCAGTTTGAGAACGTATTCGTGGAAAACGCCGGTAATCATGATGAACATCGTTCCGAAAATGGCAATCGGCGCGGACAACAGCGAGCTGAGCGTAACGCCGTAAACAATAATCAGGAACATTTCCAGCCAGATGCACGCAAATCCTTTTATAAAGTTGAGCGCAAAAGGAGCGTCGTAGGCGCGAATGTACAAGTCCGGTTCTGCGGCGCCGAAGTATTGCATTGGATCCAGGCAGCGAACCCAAATCTCAACGCGGCCGTCTGAAGTTACAAGGTCTTTGAACAGGTCAAATTCCGCTTTTTGAGCGTATGCCTGATTGAGCTTGTTTTCCGGAATGTCGTAAATGACGTTGCCGTTGGGCAGCTTCTTTTTGGAGGAAATGACCTGCGGTCGGCTGGCAGGCTTAATCTTAATTGGAACGAGCAGTCGCTTTGTATTGAACTCAACGGATTCAAACAGGTGCGTTTCGACCATCAAGCCGGTTTCCGGGTTTCGGATTGCCAAGCCGCCCATGACGCCGCGTTCGATGTTTCCTTTATGCGTACGGAAGACGCCCAGAGTCATTTCGACCGGAAGCCCGTTCGGGAACGAACTCTGTTTGATGTCCTGAAAATACCAAATCAGCGCCGCTGGCGAGTTGCCCTGAATAAAGCTGCGGTATTCCCATTCGTCGCCAACGTTGATGCCTTTTTCGGAATCGAAATTGGTGGTGTCGCGGAATCGAAGACGTCCGTAAATCGGGACGCGGGCGGTAAACATATTTTTAACGCCCGAAAGCTTGTACTGGCGTTCTTTCCCTTGTCCGGTAAACGTAATCTGATGTGAGTGCCCGTTCGTGGTTTCCGTCATAACGGTTTTACCAGCCGGGTCTTTGAGGAATTCCGGCGGCAAATAAACAGAGTGATAATGCTCTTTAACCGTAGACGTTTTCCCTTCTAACGCCTGCACGCCTTCCTGAGTTGTGGCAACGCTGCGTAAATCGTCTGATGTGAGCTTATGCGTATGGGCAACGGAACGGATAACGAATCCGTAGCTGAGAATTCCCATAACCAGCAACATCGCGGTACACATGAGCGTAAACCCGAGAATGCGCCCCAAGACGATTTCGCCCGCTCGAACCGGTTTGGTTGCCAGCGTATAAATCGTTTTATATTTGAAGTCGTTGGGAATGCTGAAGGAACTGATAAACAGCGCCAATAACAAAATCAGAGCGTTGTTCACCCAGAAAATAAAGTTGATATAAAGTCTGGCGGGATCCTGACTGCTGGGGTCAAGGAACATGCCGGCAAAGAGCAAAACGACAATAAAGACGACAAACCCGATGAGGATTTTGCGTCGAATTGCCTCTTTGAACGACAACATCGCCATGGCAAAAATTCTCTTGAACGACAGATTCGCCAAGTCTGAAAAGGCGTTTTTAATTGCGTGCCATACGATCAACAAGGCGCGTCTGGGCCCCATGCGAACGCCTGTAATGAGGAATCCTAAAGTCAGAGCAATCAAACAGAACGCTCCAATTCGGATAATCCAAACTAAAGCCGCTCCTGGAAGCCATTGATTTACAGAAGGAAATTGCGTTTCCAATACCATGGATTAACCCTCCTTCGTTTGGTTAGCGTCCAAAGGTCTGGAAGAGTCCGGCGCCTGATAACGTTTGCCAGGATGCGATTTCCCTTCTTCCACGACTTTGAGGAACAACTCTTCCAATGAACTGGAAGGAGCGCCGTACGACTTGACCTGTCCGCCAAAGCGTTCGACAACGCGGCGAATTTCCGCTTCCGCTTCCGGTGGGAGCTTGGTTGTTTGAATATCGGTAACGTCCTTAACCTGAAGCAGATCGGAAACGCGCCCCATTTCTTTCAGTTCGCCCTGATACAGAATCCCGATTCTGTCACAGACGTCCTGGACGTCTGCCAGCAGGTGCGAACACATCAGAATTGTCTTTCCCTGTCGTTTGAGTTCGAGAATGAGGTCTTTCATCTCTCGGCAGCCGATGGGGTCCAATCCCGTTGTCGGTTCGTCCATGATAATCAGTTCCGGGTCGTTAATCAACGCCTGCGCCAAACCGATTCGACGGGTCATACCCTTTGAGTATTCTTTGAGCTGACGTCTTTTTGCCCAGCCCAGACCAACCATTTCAATTAAATCGCGAACGCGCTGACGGCGAATATTGGTCGGCAGACGGAACAAACGTCCGTAGAAGTCCAGCGTTTCTTCTGCGTTGAGAAACTTGTAGAGATAAGACTCTTCAGGCAGATAGCCGATTCGCTCGTTTTTCGCGACGTCGTCAGCCGGATTGTTGAATACCAGCGCTTCTCCAGAGCTGGGGAAAAGCAGTCCCAGCAGAAGTTTGGTGGTCGTGGTTTTTCCTGAACCGTTTGGTCCCAAAAGACCAAAGATTTCTCCTCTATAAATCTTCAAATCCAAGGCGGACAACGCCTGGACTTTTTGTCGTCCCCAAAAATCGCGATACGTTTTTGTCAAGTTGCGCGTTTCGATAATGACGTCGGTTTCCATGTTTGTTTAAAATGAGTAATAATAAAAAACGTTGAGCGGTTTGTGTCTAGCATTGGGCGCCTCGCCTTCGAGGTTTCCCAAACGGTTAATGCTACATACCTATATTATATATAGATTTCTAAGAATTTAAAGCCCCCAGAGAAAGAATTTAGAAAAGGAAGCTCGCTGATAAATTTCATTCAACCTGTAGCCCTGCCATGAAATGACGTCTATTTGACAATTTGCTATGTTGTATTTGCCTTTTATGACTGTCGTTAAAGCGTTTACGTCCCTTTGGAACGTCCGATAATCGAAAAATCGCTCGCTCCTTGATAAAGGGACGTAATTGTTTAAAAAGACGCAAGATTCAATTTTATGCGTTAAGTTTTTCTTCAGCGCTCTGGGCGTTTGCGTCGTTCTGAATATCCTGTTTTGGGGGAACGCCTTGTTGGTACGCTTTCTCAAGACCGATCATTCCCAATGAGGTATAATACTTGCAGAACGGTTCAAAAGGAATGTTGGGCTCCGGGAAAATGACGTCTTCTTCAGGAACTATCAGAACTGCGCCGCCAAAAGGAACAGGAGCTGTTGGGATAATTGCTGAATAGTAGGATTTGCCATCAATAGTAATTTTATCCAAAGTTGTCAACAGAGCCAAAACCATAGTTGACCCCAATCGACAATAGGCAGGCGTCATTTGTTTAAACTTGCTTTTATCAAGCGTGCTTACCAGTTGGCAAACTGCGTCGTAAAAAGCCCCGATAATCGGAATTTTCTTGATTAACTCGTTGAGTAACTCAACACATGTCTTAACCCAACGTCTTTCAATGATCCACCCGACAGCCATAATAATTGCCAGGACAGTCAGCAATCCAATTATATAGGATAACAGCGGGTAATTTGTTTGGAAAGAGAAAAGACCAATTTTAGCCAGCCATTTTCCGACAAATGTGCTTGGTCCGAGATATTGGGCGATAAAAAGCCCCAACCAGGCAACGGCGCCAACAGTAATAACAAACGGCAAGAGGAAAATGGTTCCTGTTAACAAATAACGAAAGAGTTTTTGAAACAGCGTTATCATAGGCGTTTCTCCTATTGACAAAAAGATAAAAAAATACTAATTTAAACTGTTGCTGTTAGCAGTTCGCAGTTTAAACAACAAACAACTGTCAGCGCTGACAGATTGTCTTGGATTACTGTTTAATATACCATAATAATTTAGAAAGTCAATCATGACCGCAAGCGCTTTGCCAACCAGAGTTCCGCTGCTGGACCTTAAACGTGCGGAAAGACCTCTCCATGATGAAATGAAAGCCGCTTTGGAAAAAGTAGTCGAAAGCGGAATCTATATTTTGGGACCGGAAATTCAAAAGTGTGAAGAAACGATTAGCGAGTATTGTCAGGCGAAACATGGAATTGCGTGCGCCTCCGGCACAGACGCTCTTTTGCTGGCTCTGATGGCGTTGGATATCCAACCGGGCGACGAAGTTATTCTGCCCAGCTTTACGTTTTTCGCAACGGCAGGGTCGGCGGCTCGACTGGGAGCAACGCTTAAATTCGCTGACATTCTTCCAGATTCCTACTGCATTGATCCGGCAAGCGTTCGCAGCTTGATTACAGAAAAAACCAAGGCGATTGTTCCAGTTCACCTGTACGGACAAAGCGCAGACATGACCTCGCTGACAGCAATTTCTAAAGAATTTAACATCCCGATTGTTGAAGACGCCGCTCAGGCGATTGGCTCTCAATGGGAAGACAAACGCGTTTGTTCTATGGGAACGTTTGGCTGTTTGAGCTTTTATCCAACCAAAAACCTCGGAACGGCGGGCGACGGAGGCATGGTTATTACCAACGACGACGAACTGGCGGAAAAGGTTACAATGCTTCGCGTTCATGGCATGAAGCCCCGATATTATCATCAGATTTTGGGAATCAACGGTCGTCTGGACGCTTTCCAGGGCGCAACGCTCAACGTTAAATTTCCCCATCTGGATACATGGACAACCATGCGTCAGAACAACGCAAAGGTTTACGGAGAACTGTTTGCCGCAGCAGGATTGGATAAAATTCTGACCTTGCCCAAACAGGTTCATCCGGGCAGACACGTTTGGAATCAGTACGTCATTCGCGTTCCAGACGGCAAACGAGATGCGCTCCGCGCGTTTCTGACCGAAAACCAAATCGGATCAGATATTTACTATCCTTTTGGAATTCATAAACAGCCGTGCTTTGTCAACAAAGGTCTGCATTGGGACAACCTTCCTGAAACCGACAAAGCGGGAATGGAAGTTCTTGCTCTGCCAAACTTCCCCGGCTTGACCGAAGAAGAACAACAAGTTGTTGTAAACTGTATTGCGAAGTTCTTTAACTGAGCAACTCGCAACTTTTACGCGATGGATTATTCAATCAAACCTGCCGCGCGCTGTTGTTGTCAAACCGGGCGAATATTTCAGCCCGGTGAGACGTTTTTCAGCGCTCTTTTTTTCGACGAGAAGAAGTCTGCTCTGATTCGAAAGGACTATTCTCGCGAAGCGTGGCATGGACGTCCGGCAGATTCTTACGCCTGTTGGCGATGTGAGATCCCGCCGCTGGAAGAAGAAGTTGGCTCTAAGCCGGCGACGAACGAACAGCTGCTGGAATTCTTCGATAAACTGCGAGACGACCCGACTCAGGCGGACATGCTCTTTGTTATGACGCTGCTGCTGATTCGCCGCCGACTGTTTAAAGAAGACGATTCGCTTGATTTCTCGGACGATATTGACCAATCCGCCTTTATGAAGGTATATTGTCCTCGAAGAAACGAGTCGTATACGATAGAAATCGTCGACATTCCGCTTCCCCGCCAATTGTTGCAGATGACAACAACGTTATCGCCTTCTTGCCGCTAACAAACTTGCAATATAATTATAACCATGTCAGAATCGAATAATTGCGTTAGTCTTGATCAGGCAAAAGCCCCCTTTTTTGTTGGAATTGACTTGGGGGGAACCAATACCAAATTCGGCGTTGTTGACGACAACGGACAGACCATCGCTCGTTTGAGCATTCCGACTCGCGTTTCCGAAGGTCCGGAACAGGCGGCGACGCGCATCGGCAAAGCGATTCTGGAAGTCGCTCAAGCTGCAGGACTGACAAAAGATCAAATCAAAGCCGTTGGTCTGGCGTCAGCAGGTACAATGGACATTCCTGGCGGTCGATTGATGGTTCCCGCCAACCTTGGTCCGTTGTGGAACTATTATCCAATTCGCGATAAAGTTTCAGCCGCTTGCGGATTGTCGGTCGTTTTTGCCAACGATGCGGACGCTGCAGCATACGGCGAATACTGGATCGGTCCCGGCAAAGAATATCAAAGCATGATCATGCTTACCTTGGGAACTGGTTTGGGCTGCGGAATCATTTATAACGACATGATTATTTCCGGGGCGCATTCTCACGGCGGCGAGTACGGACATACGCTTGTAGACCTTCTGCCCAACGCTCGCGTTTGCGGCTGCGGAAAAGCCGGGCATCTGGAAGCGTACGTCTCTGCGACATCGGTTATCAAACGAATGAAAGAAGCCATTGCCGCGGGGAAATCGACGTCTGTTGCCAAACTGGTAGAACAGGGCGCTCAGCTCGACGCCAAACTCGTTGGAGACGAGGCGGCTAAGGGCGATCAGGTTTCTTTTGATATCGTTATGGACGTGGCACGATACCTGGGCGTTGGCATGATTAATCTGATGCACACGATTGACCCTGAATGCATTCTTATTGGCGGAGCGATGACGTTCGGAAAGAACGAAACGGAATTGGGACGCGCGTTCAAAGAAAAAGTTCGTCAAACCATCAACGAGGGAGCCTACAAAGTTCTTGCTGAAAATACGGTTATCGAATACGCAGAACTGGGCGGCGACGCTGGATATATCGGCGCGGCGGGAATTGCCAGAGCGGCGGTAGAATAATTTGAAATTAGCAATTAGCAATTATGTAAAGAGTCTCAATAATTACAAATTGCTAATTGTCAATTGCTAATTTAATTCTTGCTACCAGAGCAGTCCCTTTTTTTCTACTGGTCGATTAAGCTGTAAATAGATTTCAAATCGATGGTACAGTTGGTCTGATTTAATAACCATCGGGGCGCGGGCTTCCATGATGTTTTTAAATCCGCGTAAGCTGGCAGGCGTTTCAAAAACGGTCAAACTGGGGTCGTTGACAATTCTTTGACTCATGTGGAATTGCTGGCGCAGCATGGTGGTAAGACGCCCTAAATGCCCGGTTGTTCCCTGAAATTGAATTTGCTGTAATTGTTTGTGGTTATCAAAATAATACGTTAAAACGCCAGTCAGGTCGTCTGGGGAAGACCCTGTAACCAGAGAAACCCGATACCCCTGCAAGTTCATCGGGCCAACGCACGCAGTAACGAAATCCCAGTTTTGCTCAACCCAGGCAGGGGTAATATCAAACCGGAACCAAAATTCCAATCCCGTCAAATTGCGTTGAACAACAACGTTTTGCGGCATGGGAGAAGAAATTATCTCGACGCCTTGCGTGGTTTGGACAACCTGACCTGGAACTGGAGAATAATAAACTGTTGTTGACGGCGACTGCGATTCAATAACTTGAACAGGAGCCTGCTGTAATATTGAAACTGGTTGCTGTGTATAAATCGGTTGTTCTGAAGAATATTCTACTGGTTGAGACTGCTCTGCGGGTGTGAATCCGACTTGATGAACCTTTCCTGCTGCGTTTGCCTGCGGCTTTTTCCACTGTAATTCATTGGAATTTGCCGAGTTGTTTAATTCGGCATTTTGACGTCTGGTCAGATCGTTAAGCTGATTAACCGAATTTGCATACGGAACCGGTTGCGAGACCGGCATTTCAACGTTTGGCGTTGAATTAGACGGACTGGTTATCGAAAACAGAGAACTGGTCTGCGGTATATAGCTCAGCGCCGGCGGGATTGCCGCCGCTATGGCTGCTGCTGTCATCAGGACGGAAAATTTAGGCGCCATGTAATTCTACTTGATTTTTTTGAAAATTCAGTTATTATGGTTAATCGCCGGGTTTAACAATTAGAATCCTTCTAATCGTTAAACATTTGTATTAGTATTATAGCTTAACAATCAACAGAGAAAATCAGTTATGACGACACAATCGGAAAATACCGACCTTCAAAATGCGGATTGTAACGATTATTCGGATAATGCCGAGCGCAATTCTTCTGACGAGCAAAAGAAGATGTCGTTTTTCGGCGTTTTTGTCAGAGGCTTATTGATGGGTTCTGCCGATGCCGTTCCTGGCGTGTCAGGAGGAACGATTGCGCTGATAGTTGGCATTTACCAACGGCTTATCACAGCGATTAGCCATTTTGATCTTCATCTGATTAAAATGCTGTGTACGTTTCAGATTCGCAAGGCATTGGCTTATGCAGACATTGGCTTTCTTTTTCCTTTGATTTGCGGAATCGGAACGGCTTTGGTTGCAGTTTTGAGTTCGATGAACTATCTGCTTACCGAACAGAGGCTTTACGTACTGTCGGTCTTTTTCGGTCTTATTGCCGCCAGCTGCATTCTGGTGTTAAAAAGGATTCATCTTCATAAAGTCAGCAGCTGGATATTGTTTGCTTTAGGCGCAGTATTTGCTTTTTGGCTGGTTGGTCAACCGTTCATGCAGGGATCTGATCATGCGAATTCGTGGCTGTTCGTTTGCGGTATGATTGCCATTTGCGCTATGGTTCTTCCTGGAATCAGCGGTTCGTATATTCTTCTGATTTTGGGAGAATACACGTTTATGTCAGGACTGATTAAGCAGACCGTTTCTGAACTTCTTCACGGACAGTTTCCCGCTTCGGAGAATCTGATTTCTGTCGCAGTTTTCCTTTGCGGCTGCGTTGTGGGAATTATCGGATTTACCAAGATTTTGAAAATCTTGTTGGCGAAATTCGAGCAGACGACCTTGGCGACTCTGTGCGGATTTATGGCTGGCTCTTTGAGAAGTCTATGGCCTTTTCAGGAAAAAAATATCCTTCAGCCCGCTACAGAAACGACGAAAGAGATTGCTCATTATATCAATGTTCCGCCAGCTGACGTACAAATGGCGATAGTAGCTTTTTCGATAGCCATTGGCGCGATGGCTGCGCTTTTGATTATTGAATACGCTGCCAGGAAACGCGATAAATAGTTTGTCTCATTATCAAGAGCAATAAGGAATTCAGTGTTCGCTCCGGCGCATGCCTGCAGAACGAATTTGGATTCCTTTTTGCGCTATTGTGTCATTATGCTTGACTTCCTTTCTACAATAAGAGCATAAAGGCGCAGTCGCTGTGATTGCGCGATACTTTTTCATGAGAAAGTTTGACAGTTTAACAGCGATCAAACAGATTATTGCATTTCGTGTTAGCAGATTGTTGCTTGAGAGAGATGAAATAATTATGTATTGTTCTGTTTAGACAATTGTTGAAGTTCTCCCTTATTAGTAAAGGAATTGATTGTGAGCTGCTGTACTAAAGACAATACGAAAGAAAAGGTCAAAGATGAAAAAACGTCCTGCTGCGATACAGCACAGACCGAAAATGTGAAAATGGCTTCAGAAGAACATTCTTCCGAAGAGTGCAAGACCGAATCCTGCAAGATTCATCATGACGACGACTCGGAACAGAAATCGGATTCTGAAGGCTGCTGCGACTAGGAAATCGCTTTGCAAAATTTGTTAATGCAGAAAAAACCGGGAAGACTCCAATCTTCCCGGTTCTTTTGGACATCACTCTCTAACAGGAGTATTGTTTAGCGGTTAACTTCCAGACCGACTGTAAATCCATGGACAATGCTGGAACCATCATTTTTATTCATGTTAATTCCCATGGCGGGCGAGGTTCCAGAAATGTTGTAGTCAACCATTTCTGCAGACCGGGCAATGTTGCCAACGTACATACAGGTATATCCCATTCTAACGTTGACCAGTTGAGTAACTTGAAGCTTGGCGTTAAATCTTAATTCTACAACCGGGGAGAACAGCGTGTCCGTTCCGCGATGATTAAATGTGAACGATGTTGAGTTAATGTATCCCGGATAGCCTTGCATTCCCATGTATTCGTAGTATGTGTCATGGTAAGTAATCTCGCCGTCGTTCTCAAGTTCGGTTTGAACCGTTTCATAACGAGCGCTCAAGTTTGAACCCAGAACGCC
>CACXSS010000133.1 GCA_902770245.1 uncultured Planctomycetota bacterium
ATTTTTCAAAAAAATGATTAAATTTCAAGAAATATTTTTTCGAAAAAAAACGCTCTTTTTCCTCCGTCCCCTTGATTTTTTGTCAAAGTTAAATAGAATTATAGTAAGATATTTTTGACAATTGCGTTTCGCTCCAGTGCATAGTGCATAGTGCATAGTGAGAGGAACGCTTGCGTCCTATGCACTAAGTACTAGCGCTAAGTACTAACCACTAAACTTACATACAGAACGTTAAACGTCATGGACTTAAAAACAGCGTATACGCAAATCAACGAACAGTTGTCGCAGGTAATCGTCGGTCAGCAAGACGTCGTTGACCAGTTGTTAATCAGTATTTTTTGCAAGGCGCACTGCATTTTGGAAGGCGTTCCCGGGCTGGCAAAAACGCTGTTAATCAGCACGTTGTCCAGAGCGATGGACTTGACCTTCAGCCGAATTCAGTTTACTCCTGACCTCATGCCTGCCGACATTACCGGTACGGACGTCATGCAGGAAGACAAACAGACCGGTCGTCGTTCGTTCCAGTTTATCGAAGGTCCGCTGTTTGCCAACATCGTTCTGGCGGACGAAATCAACCGAACCCCGCCCAAGACGCAGGCGGCTCTGCTGGAAGCGATGCAGGAACGTCAAACGACGGTCGGGCGCACCCGCCATACGCTGCCCAATCCGTTTTTCGTTTTGGCAACTCAAAACCCGATTGAACAGGAAGGAACGTATCCTCTGCCGGAAGCGCAGCAAGACCGATTCATGTTCAAGATTCTGGTCGATTACCCGCACTTTGACGAGGAGTTGGAAATCGCGAAGAGAACGACTGCCGGCGCTCTGCCGGAAGTCAAGCCGGTTATTACCGCAGACGATATTATCAAGCTGCAGGAATCCGTCTTGCAGACGCCTATTGCAGACTCGATTGTCCGATACTGTCTGGCTTTGGTTCGTCAAACCCGAATTGGTCAGGACGGCGTCCCGGACTTCGTCAATCAAAACGTATCGTGGGGAGCTGGCCCTCGTGCAGTTCAGTATTTAATTCTCGCCGCCAAGGCAAAAGCTCTGCTTCGCGGCGCGTCCTGCGTTGCCATTGAAGACGTTCAGGCGGTTGCCAAGCCGGTTTTGCGACATCGTATTCTGATGAACTTCACCGCTCAAAGCGAAGGAATTACGTCAGACGATTTGACGGACAAGCTCATTGCCGCTACGCCCGTCTCAGACGACGAACTGCTCAACGACCCCAGAATGAAAAAGATCTTTAAGTAATTTTTTTGACAGCGTCCTTGTCAAAGTTCAAGATATAGAGATTATTCCTTGAAGAACGCCGTATTGCGGCGTTCTTTTTTTGTATATATATTAGAAGATTGATTGTAGAAAAAATTTTTTTGAATTTTTCTTAAAATTTTTCATATCAGAGTATTGCATAGCGCTTCTATTTAGGGTAAAATATAAGCATAATGGAGATAATTGCGTACAAAGGGGTCGCAACCTTGGGGCGCTGTATCTTAAAAGACGTGTTTTAGCAACCAGACGTTGTCAAAATGTGTATTAATGTTTTTATTAAAAGGAGAAATTGGCAAAAAGGAATTATTGATTCCCCAAAACGCAGGCGTTCAATCTGATTTTTTATTTCCCACCCCACAGACACTTGAGCTTAACACAATGAAATACAATTTTGATTCTGATGGTTTCAAAAACGCTGGTTTTTTTCTCGTTGGCGAAAATCCGTTTGCTGTTTCTGACGACGGCGTTCTGAAGCAGCGGATTCAAACGTTTTTTATTGATCACAAAGCCTATATTACGCGTCCGGGCATTCACGCAACCCAGAGATGCGATTATTTTGATATTTTGAACCAGCAGCGCGTTCAAAATGGCGAGCCAATGCTGACTTCTGTTGAATGCGATGAACTGACGGACGACTCCGTTTCGCTCATTGTTTCGCTTGATCCAGACGCAAACGAACCATTTATTGGCATTCGCGCAGACGGCGACGTTCCTCGAGCTATTAAAGCCAAGTCGATTCTTTCTCTGTTTTTCCCGGACGAAATGATTCGACTGATTTAGTTTCTCATAAACAGACCTGTAATGTCCAAGTCTGTATAGAATTACGGGTCTGCGTTGATTAGCGTATGTATTCTGTTTAACCTGTTGCGTAGAAAGGAGGAGATTTCATGCCTGATAAAGTGTTTAATACCGAGTTCGACGCCCGGCATAATCTGACGTATTTGGGTGAGAGCATTCTTGCCAGAAACGAACAGGGAAACTTGAAACGTCACATTATGACGCTTTTTCCGCGTTCCCGGTTTATGGTAACGGAACCTTCTACTCTTCATGGCGATCAGTGTGCAGAATACATTGATTATCTTAACTCGCTCCGGGCGGCTGAGAATGTTCCGTCTCTGACGGAAGAACAGAAAGAAGACGTGATAAATCATGCGGTAGCGCTGACAATCATCGAAGGAGAGGACGGGCGATTCTTTGCGATTATTCGTCCTGACCCCAACAACATGCAGCTGGCGTTTCAGGCAGACGAGATCATGCAGAAGCTTTTGCCGAAGTTCCGAATCTTCTTTATGCATACCGATGACAAGCGAATTCGGAAAGCGATTCGAGAACGCGGGGAATCCTGGCGCATTCAGCCGCTTCCCAGAACCAAAGACGGCATGCAGAAAACCGTTGCCAACAACAAGATTACGATTCGATTGTCGCAGCGCCGTATCTATTATTACAACATGCAAACCGGCGCCCGATTTTTGTCGTACGAGTCGTTTGAGAGACTCAACGAGCTGGATTTCGAAACTTTGCGCGATTATCTGATTGAAATTCAGACGTATTCGCCGATGAAGAACCGCGAAGGTTATTCGGAAATCGTGTTTTTCAAGGCTGGGGAAGGTTTTACGTCGGCAAATTTCCAGCAGTTTGATTTTACGGCGATGGACGAAGACGCCCTTCGCAACGTCCACCGGCAGCTTTGCGAGGAATTCGCCAAAGCTCTGATTGATCCGTTGTTTAAACAGGACAACACCGAAAACTGGGACTGGCTTTTGTCGATGGTTTCGACGATCTCCAACGTGGACAAATTCTCAACGGAAGAGTTCCAGATGGGGCTTTGCGAGGAGTTTGCGTTGAAGGTGAACTGGCTTCCGGGCGGCAGAATCAACGAGGAAGGCGGGATTATCAAAGACCCGGTCTATACGATGATGGATCAGATGACCCCGTCAGAATGGCGTCGATACAACGACGGCATTCCTCAGCGAATTCTCTTTACTTACGTTCAGGAAAGCTTTCTTATTGAGTACGCCAATATTGGCGTTTTGCCGCCAATTAAGCGCAATCAAGCGGCGAATCGCGAGTCTGAATCTTCCGATAAACCCAAGCCGCGGCGGAGCGTGTACATCATGCAGATCAAGCTGCGCGGACAGGAAGAGCGCGTCTATATTATTCGAGTTCAGAAATGGGATATTGGCGAACTGCTTAACGAGGGCAAGGGGTTGCTGGAGAGCATCAACCGCGCTGAAAACTACACGGATTATATCCTCAATCGCCGCCTGGCTTGTCATCTTCTCAATATGAAACTGCCGCCGTCTCTTAAAGTGCGGCGTTTTATCGAGATTTATCACGGCGTCAGAGCGGAATTCAATAATCTTGTGATTCACAACGCATTTTATGAACGCGACTACGTGCCGGGCATTGCAACCAACCGTCTGACGGCGAAGTATTTCCAGAACCCGAAAATCGGGGCGGATTTCAGCGTCAGCTTTGCTCGAATGCTCGGGGAAACGGCGGCACCCAACCTGATTGTCGGACGTTCGACTGAAGGCAGCGTTAAGCCGATTTTTGACGATGGAGACGAGGTTCTTCAATTGGATGAAAACGGCATGCCCAGGCGGATTATCGTTTCTGAACAGCCGGGAACGTTTGTCTATTATAACGGCGGACTGGAGAATCAGATTGCCGATTATGCTGTTCCGATTATCAAAAGGGCGCATATCATTCCCAATTACAAGCAGGCGGCAGAAGCGTATGTCGACGGCTTTTTGAAGAGCTTCCGCAAAATTCAGAGAACGGCAGAACAGTATCGCAGTACTTTCGACGATTTGCCGGACCATAACGATGGCAGCATGTTCCAAAAATGGCACTGCGTTTTAGATCGGCTCCGAGACGCCAATCCGAACGCCTTGGCAGAAGCTCTATTCAAAGCGATAGAATTGGGAACGCTAAAAGATTAACCAGAGGCGCTCTTTGTGTGAATCTGTAACGAAATGCCGGGGGATCAATCCCGGCGTTTTTCAATTGCGAATTACGCGTTACGAATTAGAAGTACAGACCGCCTGAAAGGAAGAAGGAGTCGCCCAGAGAGAATTTGGCGGTACGCTGGTATTGTACTTTTCGATTGAATGCTCCGCCCACTTCGAAAAAGCCGTGGATATTGTTCACGAATTCAAAATCCAAACCGATGGCAAGTCTAATGTCGTTATAGCTAACGTTGGTAAATTTTTCGTATGGCTCATCCAGACCGGTATAGACGTTCCACGTACCTCCGCCGTATTCTCCGCGAACGTACCACCACAATTCATTTCTGGCGTCGGCGAGCGGGAGTTTTTGTGTGAATTTGGGATAGGGAAACACCGCTTCCAGTCTCATCGTCCCATCGGGGCTTGTCCAGATCGCGCCGACGACGGGCAGAATTTTGTCTTCGACTCTGTTGATGTAATCAATACCGAGTTTGACTTCCCAGGTTTGAGAGATTCTGAAATTGCCAATGGCGTGTCCAGTCAGACGGATTGAACTTCCTCTGACTGTATGAAAGTCTGAATAAACGCCAACGCGAACGCCAAGATCAACGGAAATCCAGTCGCTCAGCTGGGGCGCCCAACCAAAGTCGAGGTAGGCGTCGTACGTCCGTTTGGACTGCATTGCCTCTAAAACATAATAATCTGGATCGCCTGAATCCGGGTCAATTGCGTCTGGAATGGGCATAAGCCTTCTGCAGTCGCTGTTCCACCAGTTGAACGCGAATCCAGGCGTAACTTTCAATGAATTTTTGGGGTCGAAACACAGCGGGAAGGCGAACGTTGCGTTTAAATCCAGACGAGTTAAGCCCAGTTTTTTCTCGCTTTGACCGCCTGGCATCCAAAGAACCTCGACCCGCCAGGCGTCAATCAGTCTTTGATAGTTATACTGTTGCGGAGACGTATTGCACGCTCCGGGATTGGTATTGTAATAATAGTTGTATCCGAGGTTGGACGAATACGGAGACGTATTGTATCCACTGGAAGCAGCATAAGGGTCGAAAGCCGGACCGGGGAAAGGCATTGCTCCGGTATTGCAGGGAGCTGTGCCGTATGCATTGGGAATTGCCCCTGGGTCAGTTGCCAATACCGGTGGCGCTGGCGGCGGGGTTTGGCTGTAAACCGTACTGGAAATTACAAATGAAACTGTAATCAATACCGCGATTTGAAATAAAACGAATTGGCGAATTGACGTTTGATTCATATTAAATAATCCTGATTTTTAAGCTGCGCTCCGGAATGAAGTCGTAATGTAATTGACCATTCCTGATTCTATAAGAACATAAATTGATATTTTCAAAAGGAACAGTAGCAAATTTTTTGATGTTTGTGAAGAGCAGTTTTTTAAAGAGTATTTTCAAAATATGTCATTGAAATTGCTCTTGACAAAATACAGAATTTCTGACAAAATAGAGGAAATGGATATAAGAACAGTATATACTGTTACATGACTTTCAGTTTTTTAAATCGTTCCATAAATAAAGGAGTGTTTATGCGTTATTACAGCATCCTGTGCAGTTTAGCAGCGATTTGTTTAATCGTTGCGCCGTTGAATGTCGCGTTTTCTCAGGGAGGTTATCCGCCGGTACAGGTTCAGATGCCTCAAAATCCGCCGGGACCGGAGATGGCTAAAGCCACCGGCGATATTGCCGATTCTTTGCAGGTTCTTAACGAGATTATGGAAATTCCGGTTAGCGCGATTCCGACATCCATGCTCAAGCGTGCTGAAGGGCTGGTAATCATTCCGAACATGATTAAAGGCAGTTTTGGCGTTGGCGGGGCTTTCGGACGCGGTGTATTCATGGTGCGTCAGCCTGGCGGACAGTGGTCTCACCCGAATTTTGTATCGATGGCGAAAGGAAGTTTCGGTTTTCAGGCGGGAGTGTCTTCTACAGATATTGTCCTCGTTTTTTGCACAAAGCATAGTATAGAGCAATTTACAGAAGGCAAATTGACGTTAGGCGTTGACGCTGCCGTTGCCGCCGGTCCGGTTGGACGTCAGGCGGAAGCCGGAACCGATTTGACATTGACATCAGAAGTTTATTCCTACTCTCGCGCTCGCGGCGTTTTCCTTGGCGCGGCAATCGACGGCGGGGTTCTTAACATTGACAGGGACTTAACCAATCGTTACTATGCCGCTGCCGGATCTCCAATGCCTCCGACTGCATGGGCTTTGGTTAAAACTCTTAACGCCTATTCTGGCGTTGCAAATGCGCCTAATGAACCGCTGCCGCCGGCTACAGCTCCAGCGTCCAGACCCGCCTATCAAGGACCGTCCCTGGAAGTCCTTCGACCTCAGGTTGCCGCTGCTTACGCCCAGCTTAATCCCTTGCTGGATACGCAGTGGAAATCGTTCCTTGCCGTTCCACCGGAATTCTTTACCCCGGAACGATCGCCGCTTCCTCCCAAAGAGAAAGTTCATCAGGCTTTGAATCATTATCGCGTTGTTGCCAATAACGATCAGTACAGAGTTTTGAACGCGCGTCCTGAATTCCAGACTCTATATCAGCTGCTCCAACAATGGGACAGAGCGTCCGCACAGTTGGAAGATTTGACTCGAAACGCCGGGTCTGTACCAAAACCAATTAATCAGCAATTGAATAAATAAGTATAATTGCTACTTTTATATTTAACCACTTACGCATACTTGATTACTCATGCCTAACCCATCACAATTGCCGGACGCGGTTCAACGAATTATGGAATCGCCGTCGTACAGAATAGCATTCAAAGACGCTGACTTTCTTGGCGCCTACGAGTCCAGAGGGCATCGTCTGGAACTGGAATTCGAAAAACCGGAACGAAAATTCAATCAGCTGCAAATTGAATCGACGATTCCCTGTTTTGGCGCAACGCGAGTTGTTGAACCCAAAGAAGCGAAGAGAAAACTGTCTATTGTCAAACAGCGTTTGAAGGACAATCCGAAAAGTAAAAGAATTCAATATCAACTGCTTCAGGCGGAAAACGTCTGCAAGCTGTCAAAATACTATGATATGGCTCGGGAATTTGCCAGGATCGTTTCTGAAGAGAACAAGGATACGATGCCTCGCAAATACATGATTTGCACCGGCGGAGGTCCCGGCATTATGGAAGCGGCTAACCGCGGAGCCGCCGACGCTGGCGCCATGTCGATTGGGCTGAACATTTCTCTGCCCATGGAACAGCGGCCCAATGCGTACATTACCCCGGAACTGTGTTTCCAGTTCCATTACTTTTCTGTTCGAAAACAGCATTTTCTTATGCGCGCTCGAGCGCTGGTCGTCTTCCCCGGAGGATACGGCACGCTGGACGAACTCTTTGACGCCGTTACGCTGCGTCAAACCGGAAAGATGCAAAAGATTCCGATTCTTCTTTTTGGTTGGAACGAATACTGGAAAAACGTCCTTGACCTTCAGTACGTTGTTGACTCGGGGCTTGCCTCCGTCGAAGACCTCGATTTGTTCCAGGCGGCTGAAACGCCCGAAGAAGCCTGGCATAAGATCAAGGTTTTCCACGGAGAAGCTTAAATAGTTAGGAGTGAGGAGTGAGGAGTGAGGAGTGAGGAGTTGACGCAAAGCGCGCTCATGGAATGAATTATTCCCCACTCCCTATTCCCCACTCCCTATTCCCTCTCTCTACTGCCTACTGCCTACTGCCTTTTTTTCTTTTTTTCTCGTCCAGCCTCTTGCATTTTATTAAAATCTTTGTTATCATAGAAGTATATTAGGAAGTAGAAAACTCTATTCCCTACTCCCTATTCCCCATTCCCTATACATATATAACCATTCACTAAGGAGAATTCATCATGCGCAGACGTGATTTTCTTTCCTGCGCCGCGCTGGCGGCAGCGTGTACTGCTGTCCCGTCGTTGGCGTTTTCACAGGAAAAAAAGTTCAAAACTGTTTTGAAAAAAGCCGACATCGCCGATCCGAGCAACTTCGCATACATGGAAGAACTCAAAAAGATGGGTTACGACGGCGTAGAAACCTGGGTCTATTCTGACAAGAGCGCTATTGAAGCCGCAGAAAAGCAGCGCAAGTTTGCGGAATCCATTGATTTCAGAATCCACTCGACGATTTACGGCTGGTCTAATCTTCAGACGTACGATGAAGACGATTTCAAAAAGCAGGTTGCCGACGTTGCCAAGTGTCTGGAAATTGCCGCGGCTTACGGCGCCGATACGTTGCTGTGGGTTCCAGCTCGAGTTGGCGGAACGATGCCCAAGCCGTGGGAATTCAAGTACGAATTCGACGAAAAGACGAACGTCGTTACCAAGGTTGCCGAGGGCGACAACAGCAAGTACGCAGAGTACATCAAGTTGCACAACCACGCCATGGAACAGACTCGCCGCGCTCTGGAAACGCTCATTCCCATTGCGGAAAAGAACAACGTTATCCTCGGCTTTGAAAACGTCTGGAACAACCTGTGGTGCATGCCGGACGTCTTCGCCAACTTTGTCAATACGGTTGACAACAAATGGTTCCGTTCGTACTATGACATGGGCAATCACGTCCGTTACGCCCCGACGGAAGAATGGGTCAAAACGCTCGGCTCGACGATTGTCAAGCTGCACATCAAGGGATTCAAACTCAATCCCAACGGACACGACGGCAAATGGTGCTCGTTCCGCGACGCGTCGATTAACTGGCCCGTCGTTCGCCAGGCTTTGGAAGACGTCGGATACAGTGGATTCGTTTCCATCGAACAGGGCGGCGACCGCAAGAAGCTGTGCGAAGAACTCCAGCTCGTCTTTGACGGCAAATAATTAAGTTGCGAGTTGCGAGTAGCGAGTTGCGAGATAACCCAAAAGTTTTTTAACACGAAATACACGAAAAGAACGAAACAGACGAAAGGATTATTTAATATCTAAAATTTAATTTTTAAAATTTTT
>CACXSS010000134.1 GCA_902770245.1 uncultured Planctomycetota bacterium
CTGCTGTGGCTGGCGGCGGAGCTGGTTCGAAAAGGAAAGCTCGGCAAGCTGCTGGAAGTTCACGCCAATACGCTTTGGCCGGCGACGAATCACAACTGGCTGCCGGCGCAACCCTTGCCGTCTCCCTCGGAAATCGACTGGGACAAGTGGCTCGGTCCGTGTCCGTGGCGTCCGTATAACTTCCAGTACGTAGACGGCAACTGGAGAAACTTCTACGACTTCCACGGCGGCGGGATTCTGGAATGGGGATCTCATACGGTTGACCTGTGCCAGTGGGCGGCGCAAAAAGACGATACCGCCCCGGTTAAATACGAGCCGCAGTTTCTGCCGGACGGGTCGAAGGGCGGCGAGGTCTACGCCTGGTACGCAGACGGCGTCAAGCTGGTTATGCGTTCGACCGGCTGGCATGGAATGGGGTCGTGCTCGTCACAGTACGTTGGGGAAGAAGGCTGGGTCGAAACCGGCGACAGCGGACGCATGGCGGTTTCCTCCGACGCGCTCCGCAAAGAACTGAAATACTTCCCGTCCTCCGGCGCCAACTGGTCTCCGAAAAACCATATTGACGAGTTCTGCGAATGCGTCAAGTCTCGCCGAACCCCGTCCGCCAACGCCAAAGTCGCCGCCCAGTCGCATATCGTCTGCCATTGCGCGTACATCGCCTGGCAGCTGGGCAGAACCCTCAATTACGATCCCGTTAAAAACGAGTTCATCAACGACGAAGAAGCCAACCGCATGCGCTCAAGAGCCATGCGAGAAGGATACACGCTTTAAAAGTTAGAAGTTAGGAGTGAGGAGTGAGGAGTTACGCAAGCGCACCTCGCTTTGCCCTCTGCGCTCCATATAAATAATTTAAGCCACAAAGAACACAATTCATATAAAACTTCGCGAACTTTGCGAACTTCGCGTGAGCTTTTGTTGTGCGGCAGAGGACTGCCGCGAGCCGGCTCCCCGGTGTGCATACGCAGAACAAGCGTTTTGTTCGCCTAACGGCGAATGCGTAATTCCGCTCCCGATGGTCGCTCCATTACCGCCTTCCATTCATTTCCCTACAACCATGAAATACCAAACCCTGTTTACGATTGCGGCGATTGCCGCGCTGAGCGTTATGTCGGTCTGCTTTGCGGACAGCGCTCTTAAAGATGCGATTTTGAATTCCAATGACGAGTCGTTTATTCTCGAAGCGATTCAAAAAGACGGGAACGCCCCGGACGACATTGACGTCAAGACGTCTGCCTGTAAACGTCTGGCGGTAATTGGAACGGAGAAGTCGGTTCCCGCCCTGTCGAAGATGCTGGCTGACGAAAAGCTCAACCATCCAGCCCGATTCGCTCTGGAAGCGATGCCGTGTCCGGAATCGGACGCCGCTTTGATTGAAGGAATTAAAACTCTCGACGGCGTTTGCTGCATCGGGTGCGTCAATTCCGTTGCGATGAAACAGCTTCCGGCGGCGGCAGGCGTTCTTAAATCTCGGCTGGAAAACTGTAACGACGCTGCCCTGCGCGCGGCGATTTATCGCGCTTTGAGCCTTATCGGGGCGGACGACGCTAAAGAGTTGCTTCTGTCGAAAGCCAGTCAGCCGGACGCGGACGCTCAGGCGGCGCGCGTTCAGGGGGAAGCTCTGCTCAATCTGGTGGGACAGTTCTGCAAAGCCGGTCAGTATGACAAAGCGATTGCCGTTTGCGAGGCGATTCGTTCAGCGTCGTTCCCGGCGTTTATTCAGAACATGGCTCTGTACCATGAACTGCTGGCAAAGCAGTCTGACGCCGTTGCGCTGCTGAAAGAGAACTTGCAGTCGCCGGACGAACGGAAAGTCAACGTGGCGTTAAAGACGATTCGAGAATTTGAACCCAAAGACGCCCCGGCGATTGTCGGCGCTTTGATTGAGTTTCTCCCGAGTCTGTCACAGGACATGCAATGCCGCGTTTTGTGGGCGTTGGGCGATCGTCAGGACGAAGCGTCGCAGAATCTGACGTTCCCGGTTCTCAAAAAATTCGCGACCGGGTCAGCGCCCCAAATGCAGCTTGTCGCGGTCAAAGGACTGGGCAAAGTTGCCAAATCGCGGGCGGTGGAATCGTTCGAGTACATAATGTCGATTCCGGTTCCGACCGACGCTGACCAGCTTAAGGACTTTGTTGCCGAACGCAACGCGGCGTTCGTCCGTCTGGACTGCCCGGCGGTGGAAGAGGCGATTGTCCGTCAGTTCCATAAACAAAACTCTGACGTCAATATGACGTCTCTGGTTTGGACGATTAAGCAGCTCCGCCTTCCGGTTTCGGCAGACGAACTGATTGCTCTGATTAAACCGGGAGTGAGTTTGGAACTTCGCGCTGAGTGCCTCAAGGCGCTGGGACAGATTGTAACAATCGATCAGCTGCCCAAACTGGCGGCGGTTCTGGCGGCGGAACGTAACGACGATCTGTCAACCGCCGTTTTGAGCGACGCCTGCGCCCGCATGCCGCAGGAACAGTGCGCGGCGAAAATCGTCGAAGCGATGGGCGCGGCAAACTCTGAGGAAGATCAAATCCGAACGTTCCAGCTTCTCAAACTTATCGGCGGGAAAACCGCTCTGAACTATATTGACCAGGCGTGCCAGAATCCCGAGACAATCGACGCTGCAACGCAGATTTTGGGCAAATGGAATACGCCGGAGGACGTCAATACCGTCGCGGCTATCTGCCTGAAAGTTGCGAAGGAGTCCAAAGACAAAAAGTACGCCGTTCGCGCCATTCGCGCCTATATTCGTTTGGCGAGACAGTTCTACATGCCCAGCAAACAGAAGTTTGACATGTGCAAAACGGCGTTCGAAACCGCAACGCGTCCGGAAGACAAGACGTTGATTTTCGAGGTCTTCAAGCGCGTTATTGAAGTCGAAAGCGCCAAGCAGGCGTTTAGCTACGCTTCCGACCCGCAGTACGCGGAAGCCGCCTACGACGCCGTCGTTGCCATTGCCGCCAAATTCCAGGGCGACTCTCCCGAACTGGCGCAAATGCTCAAGGAGATTGTTCAGAAGTCCAAGGTAAAAGCAACCGTCGACGGCGCGAACGAACAAATCAACCGAGTGTCTCTTTCTCAGCAGGAATCTGCGGTCGATATTATTCGGGCGACCTACGGCGCGGAAGATAAAACCGCAGACGTAACAGATAAAGTCAAAGCCAAATACTCCGGCAAACGGGGTCTGAACCTCGGCGGCTACAACGCTTTATTCGGCGATGTCGCCCCGGGAAAATTCAAGACGCTGACTCTGGAAATCCAGTTCAAGGCGACTGGAGAAAAACGCACGCTGACCTTCTCGGAAGACGAAATGATTCTCCTGCCGGCGAAATAGAAATCCCGGCAAAAACACAGCGCGACGATTTCCCGCCGCGCTGTTCAGCTTTTATTTTCCCTGCTGTTCTTTTCGGATATGTTTTAGCGGATGCGTGTCAATCGGGTTGGCGTACCAGCCGCGGACGTTGTTACGCACCATCTCCTGCGACGTGTAAAAGTACAGCGGAACAAACGGCATTTCTTTCAGGAGCAGTTCTTCCGCCTGCGCGAGTATTTCCATTCGCTGGGCGGGATCCGATTCCGTTTCCGACTGTTTGAGAAGTTCGTCATACTCGGCGTTGCTCCATTTCCCGTTGTTGGACGGAGAAGAAGACTGGAACAGCATCAAAAACGTATACGGGTCAGGGTAGTCGCCGATCCAGGAACTGCGGGCGAACTGGAACTGTCCGAGGTTTCGCCGGGTGAGGTAGTCCGCCCATTCCTGATTCTGCAATCGAGCGTCTATGCCCAGGTTCTTTTTCCATTGGTGCTGAACCAGCAGAGCGAGATTTTCGTGCGATTCCGCCGTATTGTACAAAATTTCAATCGTCGGGAACCCTTTTCCGCCGGGGTATCCCGCCTCCGCCAGCAAACGCCGAGCTTCCTCGACGTTGTACTGGTCGCCGTGAACTTCCCGATACTTGCCGGGAATGGACGGTACAATTCTGTCGGCGGGAAGCTGACCGCCGCGGGTAACTTTTTCTACGAACTCCTTTTTATCCAGAGCCATGTTCAGCGCCCGGCGAACGCGGACGTCCTGAAATACTTTTCGAACGCGTTCGTCCTGAATATTATTATTTATGTTGAACGTATAGAAATACGTCCCGAAATACGGCTGATTGATAAAGTCCTTTTCCGGCCGCTGCGCCAGTTCCTTGGCGATCTCCGGCGGAACGGAGGAAATCCAGTCGACGTCGCCCGCCATGTACATGTTCAGCGACGTTACAACCGACTTCACCGCCAGACAGTCTATCGTGTTGCAGCCAACGTTTTCTTTATCCCAGTACGTCTCGCTTTTTCGCAGACGAATCCGGTCGCGAATGCGGCGGTATTCAATCACAAACGGACCGTTGCCGACGATGTTTTCCGGTCTTGTCCATTGGGGAGAGCCGTACGTCTCGACGCACTTTTTATTCACCGGGTAAAACGGATAGAATCCCATCAAATACGGAAAATACGGAACCGGGTGCGAGAGCGTCATTTCCAGCGTCCAGTCGTCCAAAACGCGAATCGGAACGGTGTCGAAATCCGGCAAAATCCAGACGTACGTTTGACTCGAGGCGTCCGCCGGCTTCTTCTGGAATCGATACGTCTTGCCGTCCACGCCTGTTACAACGTAAACCGGATTGGGCTGTTCGTCTTTCTTATCGTCAGCTTTCTTCTCGACAAGTCCTTCGATAGAAACGAGGGTTCCTTTAATCGTCTTGCCGGGAGCGAAGGGCAGAGCGCCAGGCTCCTTTTCCGTCAGTTCAATTTCGACCTTGTCGCCCGGCTTGACTTTGGACGTGGAGTAGTTCTCTGCGTTGGGCAGATACCACAGCTCATAGGAATATTCGCTTCCCGTCGACGGGTGAAGGCAGCGGCGGAACGAGTACCAAAAATCGTGAGCCGTTACCGGCGTCCCGTCCGACCATTTGGCGTTGTCGCGCAGATGAAACGTGTACGTCAGCCCGTCGGGGGAGACGTCCCAGCTTTTCGCAACGCCCGGTCCCGGCTCGCACGTTTTGGGATCCCAGGCGCAAAGTCCTTCAAACACGCCGCCGAGAATTCGCCCTTCAATATTGCCCGATGCCAGCGCCGGATCAACCGTGCGGATTTCGTCGTTGTTGCAGAAGGTAAAGTCCGCCTTGTCCAGACGCATGGATGTGCAAATGTAAACCACCAAAAGGATGGTTGCCAAGGCAACGCCGATTATTGCAATGGAAAAATTATCTCTCATGGAAGCTAATATTAAGTAATTAATAGGTTAGAGCAGGGCAGCTTTTGTGAACAAAGCCCAGAAGCCCTGCTGTATAATTCTTCCGTAATTATACACAAAATCCCTTGACAGACAAGGGCGAGAGAGTAAAATATGAGAAAACAAAATAACGTTTTTTGAGTTAGGAGTGAGGAGTTAGGAGCTAGATAAACCGGGAAGCGTTAGTTCCCGGAGCGTGAAGCGCCTGCCTCCCAGAAACTCCCTGGAAGCATCCCACCATGATAGAAACTCACCCGTGGCAGCCGTTTATTCCCCCGAAGGCGAGAATGTTATTCCTCGGCAGTTTCCCGCCGCCGGAAAAGCGTCATTCGATGCCGTTCTTCTACCCGAACCTGCAGAACGACTTCTGGCGCGTCATGGGGCTGATTTTCTTTGAAACCCCGGACGTCTTTCTCATTCCGGGAGAAAAGCGGTTTGACCAGAGGAAAATCGAGTCCTTTTTAACTCGGCAGCGCATTGCCATGTACGACGTCGGAAAGAGAGTGGAACGCCTCGACGGAAACGCGTCTGACAACCGCCTGAAAATCGTCGAGCCGGTTGACCTGTCCGCGCTGCTAAAGCAAATCCCGACTTGCAAGACGATCGTCGCAACCGGGCAAAAGGCGCTAGACGAGATTCTTCGTCAGGCGAACTCTAGCGCCGAGCCGGCAATTGGGGAATCGATACAGATTACGTTCAACGCCCGACCAATGACGCTCTTTCGTATGCCGTCCACGTCCCGCGCCTATCCTAAACCGCTGACGTACAAAGCCGACATGTACCGGCGGGCGTTTTCTCTTGAGAATTAAAGGTTCAACCGCAAAGAACGCATAGTTTTAAACTTTGCGAACTAGAGCGTGAGTTTTCCAGGCGGCTCTAAGCTCCCCGGCTTGCCAAAATACATAAACGGACAGATATGTAAAAGATTTCCTATTTCCCCTTCTCCCACTGTGACGGCTTGGGGAACAGTTCGGTCAAGACTTGTTCAATGTCCGGGGAAAAGGCGCGGTCGACGTGATTGAAAACCCGGATTCCGTCCTGACTCATCTTTTGACGCAGTATTGCCGCCGACGGCCGCCGCGTTTCCCGATAAATAATCTGTCGGCAGTTTATCGGCGGCTCGTCAAACGGGTAGAATTCGTTTTCGTACAGCAGGTCGTCGACGTAGGGAGAATCCGGCAGGGCGTATTTGTTACACAGTTCCCGGAGTTTGGACTTCTCGTAGACGTGCGGCAGGTGCGTACAGAAATCGTAGAGCGTCTTTCCGTTGTCGTACAGGGCTTCAAAAGTCAGCTTTTTCTGCCGCGTCCATTCTCGAACCGGCTTCCATTCCGCCAGCTTTTCCGGCGTCATCGTTCCAATCGTCCACGGACGGCGCAGGTCCGACAGGGCAACAGGACGTATAAAATAGATGTCGTCCATCATCCAGACGAACGTTTCCGCAATGCGTTCTTCCGCCATGGCGACAAGCATTTTCTTCGCTCTGTCCTGACGCGGCAGACAAAGGCGAGAGTCGTAAACAGGGCAGGGCAGCCAGTTCCCAACGTACCATTCCGGACGATCGCCGATAATCCAGACGTCGACGGGCTTCTCAAAGTTCGCGTCGACCGACCGGAGCGAGAATTTCAGCTCGTTCCCGCGCGCCATGCTTGCAATCCACGGATAAACCAGACAGGTTAGCTCAGACATTTTATTTTCCTTTCTGTAAGGGGAGATTAACGAAACGCTTTTGTATTTGCGACTGCTATTATCCGCCCAAGCGTTTTTTTGTCAAATGATTTTAGCGCTTAGTGCGTAATGCATAGCGCTTAGTGCATAGGACGCAAGCGATAGGCGAGCCGGGGTGCGTAAGCGCCCGGAAAAGTCTCACGCGGAGATGCGGAGCCGCGGAGGATGTTCGCGAAGTTTTAAAAACTATGCGTTCTTTGCGTTCTGTGCGGCTTAGTCTTCGGCGAACGTTGTCCGCAATTCATAATGTTTTTTAGTTGCAAAAGAAGTTTTTGGCAAGCAATTGGACAAAGGCGGCGCCTTGCCAACCGATGAAATTGTTAATTGCCAGTTATTAATTTTCCTCTCCCCGTTGACGTTTTTGTAACTTCCTATTATAATATTAAAGTAAATCAAAAACATAATTTAAAATATACTTAGATAATATTGTTATGTCAGAGTCCAGAATGAAAAAACAGGCGTTATTAATCGGAATCAACGACTATCAGATTTTACCAGAACTGAAATACGCCCGGCAGGATGCAGAAGCAGTCGAACAGTCGCTTAAGCAGAACTACTGTTTTTCTGACGACGAGGTTATTCTTTTAACTGACGCGAAACCGGGGCTGCTTAAACCGACAAGTCAGCGAATTGTTTTGACTCAGCTGGAAAATCTGACAGATCAGGAACTTGACCTGTTTATTTTCGGGTTCTGGGGACATGGCGTTGTTCGTAACGGGAGGCGGTATTTGTGCCCGTTAAACGTCATGCCGGACGCGGTCGAGGAAGACGGCGTTCCTTTTGACGTTCTGATGAATCTTCTAACCAAAATTCGGGCGAGAAATATGTGTCTCATTCTGGACTGCTGCCAGAAAGTTCATGACCGGGGCGAGTCGGAAACGTTTACCGCAGAGGATCAAAAAGCAATCGAAAACGCCGCTCGAGACATCGTCCTGCGAAGAAAAGAAAAGACGCCGGAATTCGCTTCGAACGTAGCGATTCTCAATTCCTGCAAACAGGGACAATCCGCCTACGAATGGGACAAACGCCAGCACGGCATTTTTACCGCTCATCTGCTTGACGCGTTTTCCCGCCGAATTGACAGCATTGCGAAAATCGTGAGCTATATCAACAGCAATGTTGAAAAGACCGCTATGGAATTAGGCAAAAAGCAAACGCCGTTATGCAGTATGGAAGGCGACATTCCGTTGCCGGTCGACACAAAGTCTTCGCCGCTGGTTACAGGAGACATCTTTATTTCATACCGACACTGCAACGCCGACTTGGTTGCTCCGGTGGAAGAAGAACTCAAAAAACGGGGAATCTCGTATTTCATTGACCGGGTTGGGATAAACTACGGCATGGAATATGCAGATGCAATTACTCAAGCAATATTGGCAAGTAAAATAATATTGTTTGTTTGGACGCCTGAGGTAAAAGGATCGAATGATATTGTCAGCGAAGTAACGATGGCTCTTCAGGCAAAGAAAGTCGTTATGCCTTATAAAATCGGAACGTTTAATTCATTTGATCATCCGCGTCTTTGTTATCATTTATCGCCTTTGAGCCGTTATGAAGTCCCTCAGCAAACACAGAAAACGGTTTCCGAAATCGTCAATCGAATTGAAATGGCATTGAGCGGGAAACCGTTGCCGTTGTCTTCATCTCCAATTAAGTTTGAACTTCCGAAGAATTCGTCAGAAGCCGTTATTGAACAACCGGAAATTGAAGATATTGTTGCCAATATCGCTCCTGTGTCTATTGAACAGAAATCTATTGAATACAATACAATTCAGTTGCCGCCGCTTCCGAAAGAACTGCTTAACATTCAGGCGGAAAATAAAGGACGTGAAATAGCTATTGTTCAATTAAAAGATTTTACCCATGAATCGTTAGAACAGGCGAATGCCGCTGTTGCTCAAGCGCAAGCGCAGTTTGACGCGTGGAAAGAACGTAAAGAGCGGTTATGGAAAGATATGCCTAAAGATATCCAACAAACACTAGATTATGTTATATCATCCAATCCTCAATGTTCAGAAGCGAATTTATATGGTATAACAAATAACATGTCTAATCAGGAGTATTTCAATTTGCTTGAACGGTTTCAGTGCAGAAAAAAGTACGAACTTGCCAGATTAGAATTAGAACGAGTGCAAAAACAGCGTCAGGAGAAATGCGAAGAAATTATTAAACAGTTTCAGCAAAAAATAGAAACGAATAAAGAAAAAACAGAAACAATTAGAATTCAATTTCTGGATGAAGTTCTGTTATCAATTCTTGTCGTCATGCCTGGTTATAATGAAT
Source organism: uncultured Planctomycetota bacterium (assembly GCA_902770245.1). GTDB lineage: Bacteria > Planctomycetota > Planctomycetia > Pirellulales > Thermoguttaceae > RUG11551. Next base: position 9,275 of record CACXSS010000134.1, read on the forward strand.
TCAATGCGCCGTTCCCTGAATATGATATTACAACGCCGCTGCAAGTGTTAGACCAATACGAACTCGGCTGGCGAGCGCCTGATGAAATTTCCCGTGCGAGAATTCTCTGGAATGAGAATCGCCCTTGTGTTATTGAAAGGAAACAAGTTGAAGAACAACAGAGAATTGAGCGTGAGCAATCAGAGAGAGAAATACTGGGGAAAATATTTGATGCTATACAGGTTTTATCCTATCCAGGGAAAAAAGCCGGCGAGAGAAAATCTTTCGTCGTCAATGACGTAGAGTTTGCGTTTCGCTGGGCGCCTCCTGGTTCATTCATGATGGGATCGCCAGAATCGGAAAAAGATCGCGAGTACGACGAAATTCAACACAGAGTAGTATTAAGCAAAGGTTTCTGGATAATGGAAACGCAGGTAACGCAAAAACAGTGGTTTCTCATCATGGGCAATAATCCAAGCAATTTTCAGGGAGATAATCTTCCTGTAGAAAACGTTACGCGGAAAGAGTGTAAAATTTTCTGTCGCAAGGTGGGTTTGAAACTGCCAACGGAAGCGCAGTGGGAATACGCCTGTCG
>CACXSS010000135.1 GCA_902770245.1 uncultured Planctomycetota bacterium
CATTCCCGGCTGGTATAATATGGATCATGTTGATCAGGAAATTGTACAATACCTTAGAGAGCGCGATACTGTTCTTAAAGGACTATCAATCGCGGTATGGCTGATAGTTCTGGCGGCGTTGACGACAATCGTCTATTTCGTCTACAGAATCATTCGACCTAAAAAGCCCGTCGAGACAGAATTATCGGGTTCGTGAGAACGGACGACCGGCGCGCAGAATAGCAAAACAAAAATCGCCGTCGGATTAGCTCTGACGGCGACTTTGATGTATCTGTAAAACAGAGGGCGAATTAGCCGAGAATCTGTTCGACAACGACCTTGGTATACTTCTGACGGTGTCCGTTGCGACGTTTTGAGTCCTTGCGGCGTCGGAATTTCTGGACAACCAGTTTCGGTCCTTTTTCGACGTTGAGAACCTTAACGACGACTTTCGCGCCTTCCAGAGCCGGTTTGCCAATCTTCAGTCCTTCGTCTGTGCGGATAGCCAGAACGTTGGTCAGATCGATTTTGTCGTCGGGATTGACGTTATCACGGTAATCAATGCAAAAGCGCAAACCTTCTTCAACTTTAAATTGACGTCCGCCGTCTTCAATAATTGCGTACATTGCGTTTTCCTCAAAAAACTTTATGGCGTTAAGCTTCGGCGCCCGATATTACTTGGGAGAAAATAACGTCCGACGCCCCAAATTATTAAAATTACATAGGCTGAAAACGGAGGGAATCGCTTTCAGTTCTGCATAATATAGCAGTTTTATCATAAATTACAAGGGAGTACAGGGGCGATTTCCCCAAAAATAATCCATTTTGACGTTGACTTTTCTCAAATAGATACTAAAATTATTGTCGAAATGCCAAATTTTGATTTCCTGACGGAACAAGGATTAGGGAATAGGGAACAGGGAATAGGGAATAGCGATTCGCCGGAGGCGAATTCAAATACTATTCCCTACTCCCTACTCCCTACTCCCCAATCTCCCGCTCCCTCCGAGGAAGAAGACTCCCCGTGGGGAATCATTATATCATTTTTATTTCATTTTATTGTTCTAATTACCCTCGCGTTGGTTCCGATCTACCATAAAACCAGTATGTTTCCGGGGATATCGCTTGTGGCGACGCTCGATTCTTCGGAAGAGTCTATGGTTCAGGAAGACGACTTTGGCGACGTTGCGGTTAGTCAGGCGGGCGGAATGCAGTCTGACGAAAGCGCAGCGATGCTGGAAGAGGATGCGATTCCAGAGACGGCGTCGGAGAATCCAGCCGCCCAGCTGGACGACGTCAAACCCGTTGAGATGGAGGCGGACGACACAGCCCGAAAGGTGGAGCTGCAAGACGTTCTGTCGGCGTACAATTCGGAAAATCCGGATTCCGGAGAAACGGCGGCAGGCGCCAATCAGCAGGCGAACGAAATTCTTCAGCTCGGGAAAAGCCGCGAGGGTTTAGAGGCGGGGCAGTCGGACGAAGTCGTTGGCGGCGGCGTAAACGGTCGGGCAAACGACGGCGTTCGACAAAAACTGATCAAGGAAGGCGGCGGAAACAGCGCCAGCGAACAGGCGGCGGACAGAGCGCTGGCGTGGATCGCAATGCACCAGTATCCAGACGGCTCGTGGCGTTTTTCGTTCGAGAAGCATCCCAACTGCCGCGGCGCGTGTAAAAATCCCGGAACGGAAACGTCCGACACCGGCGCAACAGCTCTGGCTTTGCTGGCGTTTATGGGAAAGGGAAACACCCACGTCAGCGGCGAGTACCAGCAAGCGGTCAAGCAGGGGTTTGCGTATCTTGCCAGCAAGGGAGAGTTTAACGAACGGCGCGGCATGAACTTCCGACGCGGATCTCAGCACGGGGGAATGTACGCTCACGCCATTTCGACCTTGGCGTTGTGCGAGATTTACGAATTGACGGAAGACAATGCGTTCCTGGAGCCGATTCAGGAATGCGTCAATTATATTACGTACAATCAGGCGCCGACTAACGGCGGGTGGCGATACGAACCGGAAGAGCCGGGCGACACGACCATGACCGTCTGGATGTTGATGGCTCTGCGTTCCGCTCAAAAGGCGGGGGCGACGGTTCCGCGAGCGACCTGGGTCAACACCGGCAAGTTTCTGGATTCCGTTTCCTCTGACCATGGGGCGCTCTACGGCTACAAAGACAACGCGCCCCGGCGGTCGACCACGGCTGTGGGGCTGTTTGGCAGAATGTTTTCCGGCTGGCGAAGAACGGAAGACGCACTCGACAAGGGGACGTCGTACCTCCACGACTGGGGACCGTCCGACAAAGACGTCTATTACAACTATTACGCAACTCTGGTCTTGCGTCATTACGAAGGTCCGCGCTGGCGAACGTGGAACCCGAAAATGCGAGACTATCTCATTTCCACTCAAGCGCAGACCGGGCACGAGTCCGGGAGCTGGTTCTTCCCCGGCGAGCATAACGACGCCGGCGGTCGATTGTACGTAACAGCTCTATGCGCCATGACGCTTCAGGTCTATTATCGATACATGCCTCTGTACCGCCCGGAAACGTTCTATCAAGATGCGGCAGATTAGGGAATAGGGATTAGGGAATGGGGAACAGTAATTCGCCTACGGCGAATTTAAAAACTACTCCCTACTCCCCACTCCCTACTCCCTACTCTTTCAGTTCTTCCCCTTCCGAATGGGCGATATAGACGGCGCAGCAGGTGTCGCCGTAAATGTTGACGGTGGTTCTGGTCATGTCGAGAATGCGGTCAATGGCAAGGATAACGCCCAATCCTTCCAGCGGCAGCCCAACGGCGCGAAGCGCAATGGCGGTCATGACGAAACTTGCCATCGGGATTCCTGCTGTGCCAGCAGCGGCAAGCATAACAAGCGTTACCATAATAACCTGATCTGACAGAGAAAGCGGCAGTCCGTACGCCTGAGACAGAAAGATGACAATAACGCATTCGTAAAGAGCGGTGCCGTTCATGTTGAGCGTCGCGCCCAAGGGAATGACAAATCCGGACGTCTGACGGGAAACGCCGCAGTTCTTTTCCAGACATTCCATCGAAATCGGAATGGTCGCGTTGGACGTGGCGGTGGAAAACGCCGTCAGGAGGCTGGGAAGCATATTAATCATGTGCCGAATCGGATTGACTTTGGCAAAGACTATTAAAACTATCGACAGCGTTATAAAGAAATGGAATCCCATTCCTAAAAAGCTGGTTACCATAAACATACCCAAAGAACCGGCGGCTTGAACCAGTTTGTCGGAATCGCCGGCGTATTTGGCGCACTGAACGGCAATGAGTCCAAAGACGCCAATGGGCGCCAAGCGGACGACAAGAAGCGTCATTTGCATCATCAGTTCAAAGCACGACCGGAAAAAATGCTTGAGCGTTTGCGCGTTCGACGATGGTATGGAATGAATGAGCGTTCCCGCCAGAAAGGCGAAAAATATGACGGGAAGCATATTTCCCTTCGCCATGTCTTCAACGACGTTACTGGGAACCATGTTCATTAAAAGTTCGCCAAAAGACTTTTGCTGCGATTGAATCGCCTGAATGTCCTCGACGTTTGTCGGCATTTCCAAGCCTACGCCCGGACGAAGAATCGTAACAAAAACCATTCCGGTCAGAATCGCCAGCAGCGTTGTACCAGCATAAAAGCCGATGGTTTTGAACCCCATTCGTTTAAGAGCTTCGCCATCCGGAAGGTTGCCGATTGCAGAAATAATCGAACAGAAAATCAGCGGCAAAACCAGCATATTGAGCAGCCGCAGGAACAACGTTCCCATCCAGCTAACGTATCCAATATACGGATAAAACAGGACGCCGAAAACGATGCCCAGTATAATCGCAATCAAAATCTGCCAATGCAGAGCAAGTTTCATAATAGTCAAGGGGTGAAAACAGGGATGTGTCAATCAGCTTTACACTCTTTAATAAACGTTAGTTCTATTGTAGCGGATTTTCAATAAAAGTAAAGACGGAGAAAATCGTTTAAACGGATAAATTATTCTTTCCATTTATCTGCGTTTTTTTGCAGATTTCTGACGTTAAAGCCCTTGTACGAACAGGTGAAATGACGTATAATAATTAGCAATTAGTAATGAGTAATTAGTAATTGACGCAAAGCGCGCTTGCAGCGGGCTTGGAATGTCATTTCGCTTACTCGCATCTCGCAGCGTTATTAACAACTTAACTAACGTTCCAATGAGGATTACAATATCAATTTTCCTGACGACGGCTTTTATATTTGCTTTTGCGTTGGCAGAAGAAGATCAGATTCCGGATTCAATTCTGCCGGACGAAACAGAAACGGTCGAGCCGATGGACGATTCAGAAGTATCAGACTTGCCCAATAATCTGGAAGACGCCCTGCCGTTGACGGAATATGAAGATGAAACCGTTCCAGAAGAACCGGATCAAGACGCCGTTCAAAAAGCGGTTGATAGCGCAATAGAAGACGCCGTTCCAGAAGAAAACGTCATTCCAGAACCAATTGAAAAAACGGTTCCAGAAGAAGACGCTGGAGAATCCTTTTCTGAAGACGCTCCTGACCCGTCTGAACAGGTCGCTGACCCACAGGCAGATCAGATGTTGCTGCCGGAGGGTCTTTCTGAAGAGGAAGCTCGCTGGGCAAATTGGACGGACTGGGACAAAGTCAAAGCAAAACCGGACGAAAAAACAGATCAGGTTTTACAGCAGGATCTCATCGCGCCGCAAACGGAATACGACGCAATTGAAGATTCGTCCCTTGATATGGAGCAGTCTGCCGTTCCAGAGATAAACGAGAACCCGGATATGGCTCGGCAAATTAGCGTTGAACCGGAAACAGACCCGTTCGAAGCAGCGCCGGATAAAAACAAGGACGATCAGGAAACACAAAACGAGATTCAGGACGAAAACTCTTTTATCGACGATTCCCCTTCTGAACCGCAAAATGAAGACCAGACGCCCCCCTCGTCAGACGCAGCGCTTTCAGATTTAATCGAAAGGGAAACGGCAGAATCGAAATCGGATTCATCTCAAGATATTCGATATTTGGAGTCTTTCTCTTTGCGTCAGGACAAACCGGCGAAAATAAACGACCACATTTCCAAAATCGTGGAAAAAATCAAAGTCGTCCGGCGTCAGTATTTTGACAAACAGCTCAATACAGAGGACAACTCGCCCTTTGAAGCCATGATGTCCGTTTGCGCTTTTGGCTGTTACACGTCGATTTATTATTCTCCCCAAAAAGAGAAATTTAACACGGCAGGCGCCTTGTGCTGGAATTACCCCATGTGCGAGACGTCAATTTTGGCAATCAACCCAAACCAGACGGCGGCGGAGGACATTGTTATTTCCAAAAACAGCGCTAGAGAAAAAACGTTTATGGCGCGTTACCCTCATGGTCGTTTGGCAACGGCGCCGTTTAACGGTTCTGGAACGGTCTTTCCGTATATCGGATACTGTCAGCAGGAACGCAGCGGCGAATTCCTCTCGATGCTGGCAATTGCCCGAGTTGCAGTCGATTACGAGTTTACGCCTCGAATGCCAATGGATATAGACGTACTCATCGCCAACCAGGAGGATTCTTCAGACGCAGCTCTGCCGATTCATTCTTCCGGATTAACGTTTACTGTCGCCGACCTTGTTTCAGACGCCATGTCCAATTGCCGCGGCGGGGATATGTCCTCTTTGCTGACTTGTCTGTCATACTACGTCCCTCGCGAGAGCTGGACAAACGCCTGGGGCGAAGAGTGGTCTGTCCTGCGGATTTTGGATCACGAACTCAAACGAACGGTCAATCTGTCGGATTCCGACTCAACTGATCGGCTGTACGGATTGACGTACGCGCTGCGCCGTCGATTGGCGTTTGACGACAAACACTTAGAAATTCAGTACGCCATCGTAGACGAATACCTGGAGCGAATGAAAGACTTTGCTCTTTCCATTCAAAACGACGACGGCTCTTTTAACGGAGCGTTCTTTACCCGAAAAGGCAAAAGCCGAAATCCGGACGACGATTTTGCCGCAACGGCGCATTTCGCCCGATGGCTGACAATTATGTACCACAGCAGCGCGTTGGACGATCCCCGCCTGACGCGAATGATTGAGTTTCTCGTTTCCGAACTCGAAGAACGTCTGGAGAACTGGAACCCATCGGAAATGTCTCAAAAAGACGTCCGTGCCGTCGCTTACGCTCTTCAGGCAATCGCAATTTATCAACAGCGCTGGGCAAAGCAATAGTTTCTGTTGAAAATAGAAACTATAGACAACTCAGGAAATTTCTGGTCAATTCCCGTATTGTACGGGAAAAATATCTTTACAAAAAAATAAGAAAACGCTATAATGTAAAGTGCAGTTAAGTCGGAAATGGGAGTGAATGAATCCCGTTTCCGCTAAACGATGTATATACATTTACCTCCTGACTTTCTGTTTTTAATAATGCAAAACAATAATCCAACGTCCCCAAAAGTCAAAAAACCAACAGAAGAAAAGACTCTGTTTCAAACCATTCGTGAAACGGTAGAATCAATCGTTATCGCTTTCGTTCTAGCGTTGACGTTTAGAACGTATATCGCTGAAGCGTTTATGATTCCAACCGGGAGCATGGCAAACGAATTGATGGGGCGTCATAAAGACATTTACTGCCCCGGGTGCGGATTCCGATTCAAAGTTGGAGCGACTGAAGAAGTTGACCGCAACACCGGTCGACAGATTCGCGGCGCGCATATTGACGGCGTCGTCTGCCCTAACTGCCGAGTATGTATGGATTTAACGCGAGAAGCAATCAGCGGTCGCGATTGGCCCTCGTACGGGGGAGACAGAATCATTGTCGGGAAGTACCCTTATCGAATGAGCAAACCGAACCGATGGGACGTGTTTGTTTTTATGTTTCCCGGCAATACGCAAACCAATTATATTAAACGTCTGGTTGGAATGCCTAACGAAACGCTGCGCGTTGAGCATGGCGACGTGTTCACGCGTCCGCTTGACAGCAAAGAAGATTCTGACTTCCAAATTGTTCGCAAGCCTGCGGACAAGATTTTGGCAGTCATGCAAAACGTCTACGACGACGATAAACGCAATCTCGACTTTGACGCTAAAACGAATTGGCCTCACCGTTGGGTTGCTGCAAAAGAAAGCGTCTGGAACAATCAAAATGGTCTGTCTAAATACCATTGTCAGGCGTCTTCTGCCGGCAAAATCAACTGGTTGATGTATCAGCACGTTGTTCCAACATACGACGTTCTGCTGCATTACTACCAGGGCGTCAAGCCATCTAAAACGCCCGACGTTCGTCCGTCTTTGATTACTGACATGAACGCCTACAACTTCAATCGGCTTAAAACTGGAAATTCAGATCCTCGACAGTTTTCTCCCACTGCAGATCAGCTGGGAATGCACTGGACTGGCGATCTAATCGTCGAAAGCGATATTACGCCCGCAACCGCAACTGGAAAAGCGTATTTGCAGCTCGTCAAAGGCGGTATAGTTTTTACTGCAACAATCAACCTGGCAAATCAAACCGTCCAACTGTCCATTTCAGGACAAAATAATTGGCAGCCCAAAGCGTCTGTTAAAATAGAGGCGGGAAAGAAGACGTCCTTGCGTTTTGCCAACGTCGATCAGGCTTTGTATTTGTGGCTCAACGGAAAATTGGTCAAGTTTGATTCTCCGACCGAGTACAACGCTCTGGACAACTCGCTTCCAACCAAAGAAGACCTCAATCCCGCTCGAATTGGCATGGAAGGCGTTGAGGCGCAAGTTGAACATATTAAACTCTATCGAGATCTGTACTATATTGCAGCGCAGCGTCCTGTCTATCGGCACATAACCGACTACGAAGACGGCATGCTGCCATACGACGAAGATTCGGCTGAAGACATGGAAGACTTCTTCCGGAATCCGACTCGCTGGGGTCGAATGGCGTCCAGACGAACGATTCAGTTTGATCTGCATGAAGGGCAATATTTTGCTATGGGCGACAACTGCTCGCACAGCGAAGACAGCCGTCTGTGGGGACGTCCGGACGAAGGCGTTGATTTCTTTGTTGACGAAGACCTTTTAATCGGCAAGGCGCAATTCGTCTTTTGGCCTCACACAAAGCGTTTTGTTCCCAACGTGTTTGATATGAGAAAAGTTAAATAAAGGACTGATTAACTTATGGGCGTTTTACTGGAAGCGAAATCGCTGAAAAAAACACAGTATCGATTCAAAAACTTCAAATGGGATAAAAATTTATCCGTTAAAAACGTCTCTCTCTATGTAAACGAGGGCGAGATTGTGGGCATGCTTGGTCCAAACGGAGCGGGAAAATCAACCAGTCTGAAAATGATTACCGGGGATCTCACTCCAGACGAAGGACGCGTTATTTTTGACGGTCAGGACATAACCACTTGGCCGATGTACAAACGCTGCAGCGCCGGTTTGGGATACATGGCTCAGGAGAATACGCTCTTTAAGCAGATGACTGTCGAGAACAACCTCATCGGCATTATGCAGATGCAGGGATTTACAAAGCAGGAATGCCGCGACCGCTGCGAAGAACTCATGGAGCTGTTTAATCTCAATCATATTCGCAACAATCTGGCGACGAATATTTCCGGCGGTGAAAAGCGACGTCTGGAAGTAGCTCGAGCGTTAACCAGACAACCTAAAATGCTTATTCTCGACGAACCTTTTGCCGGCGTCGACCCGAAAGTTACGCAATCAATTATCGATTTGGTGTTTGACTTGTGGGAAAACTGGGGAATTGCAATTCTAATTACAGACCATGATTGTTGGAATATTATTCAGATGGTTCAGCGATGCTATCTTATTTCCAGCGGAGAGGTTGTTTTCGACGGAACGCCTGAAGATCTGATTAATAATCAGATCGCTCAGGATCTCTATTTTGGACAAACAAAACTTCCAAACTTTACATACGATGAAAATGGCCGCATCAGGGTCAACAGCCGGCACAGTTTATTACGCGACAAAAACCGTTCCGATTTGATAAATCCTGTTCCGGAGACGGTCGTTCAAAACGCGCCCTCAATTCTGACAAATCCCCAAAACGTTCCTGACAGCGAGGCTTGGCAATACAATCCGCAGTTCGAGGACGCTGCTAAAGAACAGGTCGTTTCAGAAGACGATTCACAGAAGACAGAGC
>CACXSS010000136.1 GCA_902770245.1 uncultured Planctomycetota bacterium
AAAAACAAGTATATAGGCTCAATTTTAAATTCAAATACAAAAAACTTGAAGTTTTCTTAAGAAATATCAATAATTGACTCTTGAAACCTCTTTTATTATCCGTTAAAATAGTGTAAAATTAAGAAAGTACGTCTAAAGAAGTTTAGTCGTACAGCAAAGCGGATTTATAAAGGATTTATCCAAAAGGGCGAACAGGTTACATTTGTGATAGATCTTTTGAATTGTCATTTTCATTGAAGTAATTTACAGAAGGAGAATTTCATGGCTAATTTACCGGACTTCATTACCAGTAATACGCCTGTGTCGAAAGACGATCGTATTTCCTGGGCGAAAGGCATCGCGCCTGCCTATGCAGGCATTATGCTTTGGTACGCATTTTGGCAGGCTCTTGTTAATTTGGGTAATGCAAATGACGCCTCTGCGGCGATTCTGTCACAGGGCGTTGGCGTTGCGCTGGCTGCTTTGGCGGCTGCGGCGGCAATCTGCTTTATCTTCTTTTATTACGTACCGGGCATGCTGGGCATGACAACCGGTCGTCCGCTGTCGGTTGTCGGTACGAGCGTTTTCGGCGCCCGAGGCGGATTCATTCTTCCCGGCTTTTTGATGGGTTTGCTTCAGTTCGGGTGGTTGTCTGTCAACGCGACCTTCGCATCCATTCTGTTGTGGCAATGCTTCAAAGGCGATTTTAACACGGAATTTACTGTAATTGTTCAGGATAAGCTGTTCTGGGGAATTGCGGTTGCCTTTATTATTCTGGCAGTTTTCATGGCGTACAAGGGAATGAAGCTGGTTGGATTTATCGGACAGTACGCTGTTCTGGTTCCGATTGCCGCCATGATTCTTCTCCTTATCCCGACGTTCAAAGGCGTACAAAACTTCAAGCCGGACATGATCGGCGCTGCTGCGGCTGTTGAGAAAGAAGTTCCTGCTGCTGAAGCTCCGGTTGAACCCGCCGCCGGTCAGGACGCTGCCACCACAGCTGAACAAGTTGTTGCCGACGTCAAAGCTGACGCCACCGCTGTTGCAGAAGAAGTTAAAACAGCCGCTCAGGACGCTGCCGCCGCTGTCAAAGCTGACGCTGCCAAGGTTGAAGAAGCTGCCGCTGCTGCGCCTGCAGAGCCTATGACGACGCTGGCGATTTTCCTTGGCGTTATTGCTTATATTACCGGGTTCTTCGCGACCGCTGGCGCTGCTGGCGTTGACATCTCCTCTAACGCTCGGAGCAAGTCTGACGTTATTTGGGGCGGATTCTTTGGAATCTTCGTTGCGACCTTTATTGCCGGCGCTGCTGCGATCTTTACGGTTGCAGGCGCGTACGGCGCTGGACTTCCAGGCATTACTGGAAACAACCCGGTTGCCATGATTAGCGCTTTGTGGGGGCCCAAGGTTGCTTTGGTATGTAACGTCTTGCTGGTTATTTCCGCGTTCCCGGCAGCTTGCGTTTCCTCCTTGATTGGAATTGCCAGCCTCAAATCGACGCTGTCGAAGATCCCGCCGTTTATTTCCGTTGGCTTGTGCACCTTGGCGGCAATCGGCATTTGCCTTATGGGCTGGGGCTTGGACGCCGGTACGATCTTCGGATTCATCGGCGCGTCCTTCGGTCCGGTCTGCGGCGCCATGATGGCGGAATACATCCTTACCGGCGGCAAGTGGACTGGTCCGCGCGCAGGCTTCTCACCCGCTGGCTGGTTGGCGTGGTTACTCGGCTTCATCGTTGGAAACTGGAACGTCCATTTTGCCAGCCTGAACTGGAACGGCTTTGACGGCTTGACCGGATTCACTATGCCCTGCACGCCGATGAGCGCGTTTATCGTCGGCTTTGTCGTTTACATGCTCTTCAGCTGGGCGAGAACGTCCGTCATTGAACTGGAAAGCGAGAAATAGTAAAGAGAATTCGGAATTACGTAAGCGCGACGCGTAGTCGTCCGCTTGCGATGGTGAGTGCGGCGCCTAATGGCGCCGCCTTTTTTATGACCAGAAAAAACTCTCTGCCGAAGCCAATCCTTCTTCCCGGATCGCGGATAAAATACGCCGAAGAAAATTATTAATAACGTGAGTTTGAAAATTATTCTTTATATAATTATGTTGTTACTACAGAAGAATTGATTTATTTTACGGGTGCGGATTTTATCCGCGATCCAGAAGCGTTTTTGGCTTCGCAAGAAGTTATTATCGGGTCATCTTCCGCAAACGCTCTGTTGAAAAGAATGAAACTATAAATACTCCTGCCAGCCTGTAGACGCTGACGAGAAAGGCCAATCTTCTGGTTTTTCAACGATTTTACCATTCCACTTTAATCCTATGGGATTATTATAAATGTATCGTTTCATATTATAAAAATGCGAATTTGAACGAATAGCGCGATCAAAATAATCCATACTCCAAACAGCCTGTTTCAAATCGTCCGGATAATCTCTTGTTGCTTGACGATACAAGTCTGTCTGACGAATAATTTGACTGACGCTGTTTTTCCATGTTCTGATTATATCACACATGGAATAACCGGGATAAGGGCGGAATAGTAAATGTACGTGATTTGGCATAATTACCCATTCGAATAGATCGTATGCTCTTCCATTATTATCGAGCCAGGACTTTAAAACGATTTTTGCTATTTCAGGATGCCTCAGAAGACCGGAGCCGTAACCGCGATGTAGACATTCTTCCATAAGGCGGCGCATAGCATAATCTTTCATATCCGCCTTTGCGTTGGCTACGCCTGTTTCGATTTTTTTACTTTCGCTCTGAGGTATGCTGTCCCAAAGACGATAAGTCAGAGCTTGCCTCACTCCGGGAATATCCCAGTGAGGCAACTCTCGACGTTTATAACAATATTTATTACTTCCTCTATAAAACATTGATTTATACTACGGCGGATTTTATCCGCGATCCGGAAGCGTTTTTGGCTTCGTCGAAGGTTTCGAACGAGGTATAGGTTTAGGCGGCAGCAAGCCGCCACAGTCCGCGTTCCCCGCCTACCTGTTTTCCGCCTGCGCTTTGCCGGCTTCTTCGACGCGGTCGCGTTCTTCCTGAAGACGCATTTCGTACTTGTCTTCGTACTTCTGATCGCGTTCGTCGAATTTGCAATTCGGCATGTCCGGTCGTTTAATCTCGTTCAGGACGCGGCGTCCTTCCTGAATCAGAGCCAGCGCCTGTTTGTAGGCGTCGGAGTTCTTGTCCAGCTTCTGCAGACAAGGGCTGAGTTCCGGACGGTCAAACCAGACTTTGTTGGCGTTGCTTTGATGTCCGAGGTTGATTCCCGTCAGCTTGGAAAGCTGGTCAACCTGCTGACGCGTAAGCGGAGAGCGTCCGAAGTTGTTGGGGCCGAAGGAACTGGCGTATTCCGGATAGTACGGCGCGTTGAGGTCAAGCCACGTAACGACGCGGTCTTTGTCTTCCTGCGAGAGGTTGAGCTGCGCGTCGCGTTCCGGTACGCCGTGCCCATTGAGAACGACGTCCGCCAGTTTGGAAACGGACGAACCCCATGTGCGCGGATTCTGAACCTGAGCGGGGCCGGCGCCGATGACGTGGACGATATCCCGATGAGTCATCAGTTCGTAATACGAGTTGTTAAAGACGAGGTTTCTGTCGCCTGCCAGACAGATTCGTTTTGCGCCCGGCTTGCCGGCGTCGTGACATTTAACGCAGTGTTTGTCGAACACGGGCTGAACTTCCGCCATAAAGGAGAAGTTGCGAGCCGGACCGTACCAGCCGTTGAGCTTGCTCGGGGCGCGCATCATGGCTTTTGTCGAACGGCGCGGCGCGACTGCGTTAAGCCGGTCTTCGTGACAACCGATGCAGCCCTGATTTTCGCCCGGTCTGACGATTGTGCCGGAACGCATGGATTGAATCATTCGCCCCTGTTCGTCGAGAATCTGGAAGTAAACGAACGTATCGGCGGGCAGCTCGAAGTTGGCGGAGCCGTCGTCTTCAATCGGAACGGTTCCGAGAATGCGCTTGTTGACGAAGTCGTCCCAGTTCATGCCGGGCGCCTGTTCGCCCTGTCCGAACCAGCCGCTGGAATACGTGTAGAACCGCTTTTCGGGCGACTCGACAACGCGGAGCCATTTCGCCGTTCCGCGCGGGATCGCGTCCATGCCGGTGCCAATATAGACGTCGGCAACGTAGAACGTCCCTGTCTTTTTGGTCAGGTCGGTTTTGTCGATAATTTCACGCTGCTTTTCGTGCGGCGCGACGACAATCGGTTCAAAGCAGCCGTAACCGGAATTCTCTTCTTCGTAAATCTTGATTTCTGAATCGTTCGTACGGAGCAGATAAATGCCGGTCTTTTCGCCTTTGCCTTCCAGCTGACGCGTAACGAGAATGTTGTTTTCGTCAATCGGGAACGGGTCTTCCATTTTGGGGTTGATTTGCATCATGGCGTCGTAGGAGCCGTGGACGTTGATCAGGTTCATCGCGTGCGAGGGCCACGTTTTAACGACGCCGTCTGAGCCTTCGATTCCCTTGGTTCTGTCCAGAATTCCAATCGCGCCCCACGGTCGGTCGTGGCAAGACCCCAGCGTGCAGACGACCTTTGTTGTGCCGGGGATTTCTCTCGCTTCGAGGAACGCGCCCGGCGCGCCGGTGTTGTTGCCGTAGTAAAGCAGATGGCTCGTTCCGTCCGGGTTGGTTACCCAAAGCCCCTGAGCGTCGCCGAAGTTGCGGTCAACGTATTCCCAGCGGTCGTAAATAATTCGACCGTCGGACAGGACGCTGGCGTGCCCTTCAAAAAGCGTGCTGTGACCAATTTGAATCATGTTGGAGCCGTCCGGGTTCATCGTGTACAGATTGCACATGATATGGCGGTTGCACATGCAGTATTTCGGCTCGCGGGTGGACGAGAAAACAATCTTGCCGTTGGGCAGATAGTTGGGGTCGATGTCCGACAGGTCTTTGCCGAAGGTAATCTGTCGAACGGACTTGTCCGCCAGCGTCATTTCGTAAATGTGGAAATCGTCCGCCTTGTTCTTACGCATGGAGAACAGAACCCGTTTGCCGTCGTAAGAAATTTCCGGGTCTCGAATAATGCCTTCCGGGCATTCGAGCAGAGTTTTAATTTTCCCGCCGTCGGCAACGTCGATCATTTTCATGGCGGAACCGCCGCGGAAAGACCCTTCGTTGACTTCCCCGTTTTGGAACATCGTCGCGGTGTTGTGATGATCGCGGAGATACTGATTTCGAGCGATAAAGAGAATCGGATGTCCGCCGGTAATCTTCGCGACTTCTTCCGGGTCAGCAACCTTTTCCGGTTCCTGGACGTACAGATTTGAAGCGAGCTTTTCGACCGCGATTTGATTGAACTCGGCGCTGCGCGGCCCGGCGGTTTTGATAAACAGACCGCAGACGTCGTTGGCGCAGGCGTCCTGGAACGCTGTCAGCTCCGTCCAGTCTGAACATTCCTGCAGCTTGAACTTCGCGATAAACAGATCGTACGGACGGTTTGTCAGCGCTTTGCGGTAACATTCCAGACGCAGCCAAACCTTGTTCACGCCGCGAAATTCTTTCGCAATAGCGGGATTGTTCATCTGAGGGGGAAGCCCCTGGAATTTAACCAGCGTCGTTCCGTTCCATTGATCCAGACCGTAGGTGAATCGGGGAACGCCGTTTTCCTGTCCGTTGAAAACCGTAAGTCCAGCTACCGCCTGAGCGCTTTGACCGTCGTACGTAACGCAGGCTTCAAAAGCGAAGTTCCCTTCCGGAGTCGGGAAGAACGCAATCGGCGCGGCGGCGCGTTCGCCCCACATGTTGGTGTCGCCCAACGCTGTCAAGCGAATCGCAGCGGACTTGTCCGTCAGCGCGACGGTTCCGCGGGTAACGTCCGGCGACTGCGCCGTCCATTCGATTTTGTCAAACGTGAACTTCTGTCCGTTTGTCTGAACGGCGTCCTGAGCCTGAACGGACGACATAGAAAGCGTCAAAACGAATAATAACGCTAAAAGGAGGGGGAATTTTTTCATGATTGTTTTGGGGTTAGGGGGATAACTACTGCCTCAGTGGGTTAAAATCCACGGCTATTATTATTGAACCGCTATGCGGTTCTTAAGGACGCTCTTCGCGTCAGGTATTTATTACTTTGCGGACTTTGCGAACTTTGCGTGAGGCTTCTGTTGCGGACTTCGTCCGCGACCCGGAAGCGTGTTCGGCTGCGTCGAAGGTTTTTAACGGGATGCTGGACAAGGCGGCGCCTAAGGGCGCCGCACTCCCCGAAATGTCACGCTATTGTCCCGCCGCCGCTTCGAGAATGGCTCGGGCGGTGCGGACGCCGATTCCGAATCGTCTGGCGCCGACGTCGTACATTGCCAGCAGGGTGTCGAGGTCTCGAACTCCGCCGGCGGCTTTGACCAGACAGCGGTCGCCGACAGCTTTTTTCATGACTTCAATGGTGTGAACGGACGTCTTCTTTTCAGTCCAGCCGGTTCCGGACTTGACCCAGTCCGCGCCAGCGTCCGCCGCGGTAATCGCCGCCTGAGCGATCTGGTCGTCGTTGAGATAGCCGCATTCCAGAATGACCTTGAGGGGAACCGAGCCGATCGCCTGTTTGACGGCGGCAATATCAGCGCCGACGCGATCCCATTGCCCGGACAGAGCCAAGCCCACGTTCATGACCATGTCGATTTCGTCGCAGCCCAGCTCAACCATTTGGGCGGCTTCGTACGCCTTGACGCTTGTCATAACGCCGCCGTCCGGGAACCCGGCAACGCCGCCGATTTTCACCTTCGGCTTGCCCTCTGCCAAACGCTGCTGGTTGATCGCCGGCAGGGTTTTGAAAATATCCCGCGTCTGTTCGCCCAGCGCATAAACGGCGATGCAGTCGAACTCGCACGCCAGCGCAATAACGTTTTGAACCTCTTCCGCCGTCGAGTTCGCCTGAACGGCAGAGACGTCAATCATTTGAGCAATCTCAAATCTGGATAATCGTCCCATGTTATGTCCTTATTTTTAACGGATTATAAAAAATTGACTATTTGTATTTCTTTATTATAATACCAGATTCAAACAATGTCAATAGGCATACAAAAAAACAGAGCGTTTTTTTGAACGCTCTGTCGATAAATGAACGGTCTGACGAAAATGAACCGGAGAATAGCGGCAAATTTAGCCGTCTTGCCGGTTATTGAACTTCAGTAAGAAATACGGCATAAAACCACAATATCGTCCAAAGTACGATTCCAATTGGAATAATCCAGCGCCATGCTTTAAGGGTTTTGTCAACGAACGTCCTGGTTTGTAAGTTATATGAAACAAACAGAGCGTAAAGTCCCATGAATATTCTAAAGCCGACAACGTCATTGTCTTCAGAATAGGGCGCAGCGTCCAAAATCAAAAGATTTTTGGGATTGGAGCCAATTACAATCAGATACGGTTCGTCCGGACGGTGAATGTAATCCATGTACGGCTGTGAGAATCTGTAGAAACGCGTTGGAATCCAGTAATGTTGATTTCCAGAACTGTCTTTATAGACAAGCCCGCGATCGGTTAAATATCCTAACGTAAAAAAGCCGTTTTTGAATAATCTGTACGCTTTCCAATAAGGATGGAATATTACGAATCCCAATCCAGAGAAAAGAACAATGCCAAGCACCCAAAATTTATCCCATGGTTCAGTAATAGTCTTGAAACCGAGATACGCTCCAGGTATAATAAAGAGAGCGGGAATGCCCCACAAAAAGAAGTTTAGCAAACCGGTCAAAACGCCTCCATTCCCAAAGAACCAGGAGATGAAAAAAGACCACGACGTCTTTCTGCGAGGCGTTTCGTTTAACAGGTCTGCCAGGAGCTGTAGAGCGTCATTAAAAGACATCTGCGGTTCCTGGTTGTCGTCAGTAAATTGTTGGTCTTGATTTTCGTTCATAATTTGTCCTCCTTGATAGTTATTACGATGAAAGCCTGCCGCCTGTTCCAAAAAATTTATCAAAGCGTTGGATTTTAACAATATTTTATTATCAACAGACAAAAAATAGAAAAACGATTGTTGCCAATAAAAGCCAAAGAAAACGCTTGCCGCTTGAGAACTCCGAATTTGACATATCGAACGTTACCGGAAGGTCTAAAAACATAAACCATTCCTGAATGATAAATTCAATTTTGGAGCTTGAGGATTTGTAATCCAAAACTGTAAGAACTTTGATTTGATTTGGATTATTCCTGTCTGTTACAATCAGGAATTCATTATAAAAACTGTCATTAAATAATAGAAACGATTTTGAGCGCCATCTGTGTTGAGTATTGTTTTTATCTGTGTAGAGAATGTCTCCGTTAGAGTCTTTATGTCCCAGGGTAAAATAACCTGTTTTAATCAAATTTAAGGATCTGACGTCAAGAAGAATCAAACGGTACGCTGCAAACCCCAAGAGGAAGAGCAATAAACATTTAATAAGAAATGAAATGCCCAACCCACCACTAAATAATGATGTCAAAATTGCCATAAAGAAACAAAGAATTATTAATTCAATGAATGATTTTATATTGAAGAACCAGGCAACAGTAAAAACAAGCGATGTTTTTCTGTCCGGCTTTTGATTTAACAGATCCGCCAAACGCTGGAGTATAATCTGTTCATTAGAATTCTGTTCAATCGGACGTTGTTCATCAGAATTGTCTTTTGAATTATTGTTTCTGTTACGATTCAGTTCATTTACTCTTTCGTCATATCTTCTAATCCATTCCTGCTGTTTATCCGGATCCGAAAGAATATTGTTATCTTCCGGATGTGGCTGGTTCATATCAGTTTGGTTTTGTCGTTGATTCTGATTTGTATTTGTCTGCGGCTTGTTTTTAATCCGTAAATTACGGATATTCTGGACGTATTCCAGATAAGCAGGCGTTGCAGTTTTGGTAAATATGAATGACCGCATTTTGGAAAATGCTGGATTTTTTCGCAGCTTTGCCATTTTCCTGGCTGGCAAGTCATTAAGAGCTTTCTGAACGGCTGCCAGATTATCTGTAATTTCAATGCCGAGGAAATCGAAAATGTCAAAATCAACCTGGTTGTTCATGTTTTATCCGAATACAGTATAAATTTAGTCATCGTGACATAGGTTTACAAATCATTTTTATCCAA
>CACXSS010000137.1 GCA_902770245.1 uncultured Planctomycetota bacterium
CTGGTAGGGCGCGGATTCCTGCCGCCGGGCGGTTCTGGTCGAGCAGTCTCAGGAACCCGGGCTGCTGATAACCAACGGGGAATTCGTCGGCCGCTGGACGAGTCAGGATTCCGTCTGTATTGAGGTCGCAGAAGGGAACCGGGGCAAGGTGTCGCTCAACAACTGCTCGTTCTGGGGACCGGTCGAAACCTGCATCCGATCGAATTCTGCGAAAGGACAGCTGACCGCGAACGCCTGTCACTTTGTCAACTGGGACAACGGCGGGACAGGCGCGTCCGCTATTCAAATCACAGCGGGAAAGGCTATCGTTTCCAACTCGACGTTCCAGCAGCCGGGAACGCACGTCGAAGTCCTTCCTGCGGCAAAATCGGTTATTATTACGGGAAATCAGGCGGAAGGCGGGCTAAACGTTGATGGAGCGCAGCTGCCTCAAACCGTTATGGCGGCAAATGAACTCAACCCGCTGGACAGGATGACGACGGAAGACAAACAGCAATATATTATCGACCTCGGAACCAGCAACGACGCGGCGTTCATTCGCAACTGGCACGGACCGGAACAATTCGTCAACAATCAAAACGAAACTATTACGTCACGCTGGACAACGCGGGAATCGAAAGTCAATTTGCCTGTCGTTCCCGGAAAAGCGTATCAGCTTACCGTTCGCCTCAGAGCCAATCGGTATCGTGACGCCGACGCTTCCCCCGCGGCGGCTCTTTGGCTGGAAGACAAACAGGTCGCATCGCTAAGTCAAAAAGAAACCGCCTTGCCCCATCCAGACGAAACCGGCGTGATTACCGTTCAAATCCCCGCTCAGGACAAAGATCGTTTGACGCTTGTATTCAAGGTTCCCGGCTGGGTTCCCGCTGAAGTTTATCAGCGTTCCAACGATTACCGAACTCTGGGCGTTCAGGTCGACAAAATCGAGATGAAAGCTCAGTAACCTAAGGGATAATAAAACTCTGTTACATAAAAAACACTTCAGGGGACGCTGTCCCCTGATTTTATATAACTCTTTAATATTTTATGGGTTACATTAACAGTCTTCATATAAATGCTCGTCTTTACGTTTTTCAGAGTAAATTTTGAACGTCAAATCAGAATTGAGAATTGGTCTAATAGCCCAATGTTTTTTTCTCTCGCAAGTTGCGGGTACCCGCAATTATTTCAAAATTATTAATGGATTAAATAAAATCTCAAGATACGCTAAATTATCCAGATTGTAATCAGTAAAAAAATAACGGTTAAAAGATTGTCCTTGATTTTTAGGGCTTTAGAAGAAATTTTTAAAAAATCTACAAAATATTGGGGATTGGCTATTGTCAGTGGAACATTTAGGGGTATACTTGTTCCTGTTTGACACGGATGTCAAATCAAAGGAGCAAAAAAGCGACGATTATGAATTGAAAAATTCGTCCATAATCTGAAGGTAATGACCTTCAGATAGCATATAATCGACGGTTGTCGATAAACGCGCCTGAGCGTTAACGTGAATCTTCCAGCGAGTAACGGAACGATTTAAGTCGAATAGCGGCGCAATTGTCTCTTGCTCTTTTGCGGGTTTCAAAATAATAACGGATTATCTAATCCAGAACAGCAAAATTAAGTATGGTCTGATCCATACCCATAAATTAGAGTCATGTCCCAAATAGAAAGTTCCCTGAAAAAACTTCGCAAACGCGATGGTCGTATAGTAGATTTTGATGATTCCAGAATTATTTCCGCCGCTGACCGCGCTCTTCGCAGCGTAGGAACCGCCAACGAAAAAGTCGCCAAGCGCATTGCCCGCGACGTTATTGAAGAACTCGTCGACAAAGGCTACGACCAGCCGGATCAGATTCCGGATCAGGAACTCGTTCAGGACTTGATCGAACATTCGTTTATCAAACGCGGCATGACAGCCGCCGCCAAAGCGTTCATTCTGTATCGTGAACAGCATCAGAAGATGCGCGAAGCCAAACACCTGATGATGGACGTTCAGGATTTGGTCGGCTCTTATCTGGGCCAGGACGACTGGCGCGTCAACGAGAACTCGAACGCAGGCTACTCATACGCCAGTTTGCTCAACCACGTTTCCGGCGCCGTTATCGCCAATTACACTCTGGCTAACATTTACCCCAAGGAAATTGCAGAAGCGCATTCCAACGGCGATTTCCATCTGCATGACCTCTCCTGCGGCATTGTCGGCTACTGCGCCGGCTGGAGCTTGAGAGAGCTTCTCGAACGCGGCTTCCAGGGAAAAGGCGGACGCGCGTCTGCCGCTCCTGCCAAGCATTTCGACACCGCGCTGGGACAGGTCGTTAACTTCCTCTGCACGCTTCAAACGGAATGGGCGGGCGCTCAGGCGTTCAGCTCTTTCGACACGCTCCTGGCTCCGTTTGTTCGACACGACAATCTTAACTACAAGGAAATCAAACAGCACGTTCAGCAGTTCGTTTTCGGACTCAACATCGCCAGCCGTTGGGGTCAAACGCCGTTTACCAACCTGACCTTTGACTGGGTCGTTCCGGAAGACTTGAAGGAGCACCCGGTGATTATCGGCGGCAAGCCGTCTGATACGGAAGTTTACGGGGATTTCCAGCCCGAAATGGAACTGATTAACAAGGCGTTTCTGGAAGTCATGTCTGAAGGCGACCGCGACGGACGAATCTTTACCTTCCCGATTCCGACGTACAACATTACCAAGGACTTCAACTGGGATTCCGAAAACGCCAAACTGCTCTTCTCCGTTACAGGCAAATACGGTCTGCCGTACTTCCAGAACTTCATCAATTCCGATCTTCACCCCGGCGACGTCCGCTCAATGTGCTGCCGCTTGCAAATGGACATGCGCGAACTTCGTAACAAGACCGGCGGACTTTTCGGCGCAGGCGAACAAACCGGCTCGATTGGCGTTGTAACAATCAACATGCCGCGACTGGGATACCTCAGCAAAGACGAAAGCGAATTCATGGCTCGTCTGGATTACCTGATGGACTTGGCGAAGGAATCGCTGGAAATCAAGCGCAAAGTCGTCGCCAAACACCTCAAGGGCGAGTTGCTTCCGTACACTCAGGTTTATCTGCCCAGCCTCGATCATCACTTCAGCACAATCGGTCTGGTCGGTATGAATGAAGCCTGCCTCAACTTCCTCGGCTGCTCCATCTGCGACCCCGAAGGTATGGAATTCGCCCTTCGCGTTCTTCACCACATGAAGAAAAAGATTGCCGACATGCAGGAAGAAACCGGGCACATTTACAACCTGGAAGCCACCCCGGCGGAAGGCACCTCATTCCGTCTGGCGAAGATTGACCGCAAAAAGTACCCGGACATCATTTGCGCCGGCGACACGAACCCGTACTACACCAACTCGACTCAGTTGCCGGTTGGCTACACTTCAGACCTGTTTGAAGCCCTTGACCTTCAAGCCCCGCTTCAGCAGGAATACACCGGCGGAACCGTGTTCCACGCCTTTATCGGCGAACGAATCGACGACCCTGATCTGGTTGCGTCTCTTGTCAAGCGAATCGCAACGAATTATCATATCCCCTACTTTACTTTAACCCCCTCGTTTAGCATCTGCCCTGTCCACGGATACATTCCTGGCGAGCACAAGTGCTGTCCGTTGGCGAAAGATTAGTCTATTGTTTTATGCGTCATAAACGTAAAGCGCTCAGTTGAGCGTTGGGGACGTTTGCGCCCTTGATTCAAAACATGGATTGCGTTTTGCCGTTTATGACGTGTAAATTCCTGTTACTCGTTTAATAACTTGTTTCCCCTGTTTACCCTCATTTTTTAAGGAGCGCTTAATGTCAGTTTGTGGAGAAAAAACGGAAGTTTATTCACGCGTTTGTGGTTATTTTCGACCGGTTTCCAATTGGAATAAAGGCAAAAAAGAAGAGTTCAAGGATCGTCAAACGTTCCAAGTAACAAAGCCGCAGACGTGCAGCTGCGCTTCGCAGTCGAAGGAATCTAAAACTGCGACTTGCTAGTTGTCCGTTTTTCCCTTTGATCGGTTTCCCCGTCAATAGCCGATCCGATAAAACATAGAATAGAGCCGATAGCAATATCGGCTCTTATTTTATAACTGTAACTTATTACGAATTATTCAAAAAGAAAAAATGTCTCCCGAACTCTTGACAAACCGTTTATCGTATGTTAGAATGACAAAATAAAGGTATTTAAATATCCAGACTTCAACCTCAAATACGCTATGGCATTTAAAAAGATATTTAATCCTGTCAGGTTTCCTGATCCGTCGATGTTAACGGAAGAGTTTTTTGGCAAGATCAGTTCCGGGCAATCGGATATTAGCATTGCGCATTTGCAAAGCGCCGGCGGCTGGTCGGAAGCGCCGCAGCGACCGGAGTTCGATGAGTACACAGTCGTCTTGAAAGGCGCGCTGTACTTGACGGCGGAAGACGGAACGGTAACCGTCTGTCGCGCCAACGAAGGCATTCTGGTTCCCAAAGGAACGTATGTACAGTATTCTTCTCCGGAGCCGGACGGCGCGGACTATATTTCCGTCTGTATTCCGGGGTTTGACATGAAATTAGCCCATCGCGAGGGCATGGAGGACGTCCAATGAAAAAAGTTTTGGCTCTTGTTATTTCAATTTCAGCGGTTTTGGTATTTACCGTTGCATGCTGGTTCAATTCGCAAGCGACCGTAGTCGCTCAAGACGAATACACAACGCATTATTCAGCGTACTTGTGCAACAATTGCGGATTTGGCAACCGTAAAGACAACTGCTGCAAGTGCGGCAAATGGTGCGGAAGTACAAAGATTCCCGCCCGACTTTGCAACGATTGCGGATTCGGCAACCGCAAAGACAACTGCTGCGTCTGCGGCAAATGGTGCGGATCTACGAAAATTCCAGCATCCCTGTGTAACAACTGCGGATTCGGCAACCGCAAAGACAACTGCTGCAGGTGCGGTAAATGGGCGCCGTGAGGTAAAATTGTCAATAAATCGTTAAGGCGTTTCTCATATTCAAAACGAGTCCGGCGGGGCTAGTCCGCTTGACTCGTTTTTTTAATCGGATGCGTCTATTCGATTCTTGCCCCGTATTCTTCAAGGTATTTAATCAGTTCCTGATTTCCGCTTTCGTAGGCGTAATTTATTACCGAATCGCCGTCATTTTCTTTCGCATTGACGTCCAATCCCTGTTCAATCAGCCATTGAACCAATTCCAGATTTCCGCTTTGAGCGGCGCTATGCAGGACACTTCCGCCATAATTGGTTTTTACGTTGACGTCTGCTCCCTGCTCAACGAGCCACTGAACCAGTTCCAGATTCCCACTTTCGGCGGCATAATGCAAGACCGAATAACCATCAACTTCTTTTTCATTGACGTCCAGCCCCTGTTTAACCAGCCACTGAGCTATTTCCAAGTTTCCTTCTTCAGCAGCAAAAAGCAATGCCGTATTTCCGTCGTTGTCTTTCGCGTTAATGTCGACGCCTTGTTCAACCAGCCACAGCGCCAAATCCAGATTACCGCTTTGAGCGGCAGAATGTAACACAGTATATCCGTTACAGTCTTTTGCGTTGATATTCCATCCCAGTTTAACCAGCCGCTTAACTCGTTCCATATCTCCGCGTCTGGCGGCAACATACAAAGCTGACTTAGCCCATTCTATAACGTACCTGATAAGAACATAAATTAAACCAATCAGAACGCAAACAAAAAGCTGATGTTCACTTATAAAATCCATAGGTTACAACGCTCCTGTAAGTTGACGGCAATGTACGGCATTAAAAAGGGAATCTCTAAATAAGAAATTCCCAAGTCTGAGCAATTTATAGAGAACGTTAATTGTTCTCGTTTGCCCGCTCTATAATCGCGTCCGCCATGTAGTCCAACATGGGGTTTGTCATGCCGGGATAGACGCCGATCCAAAACGTGTTGTTCATGATGTAGTCCGTTGTTTCCAGATTGCCAACGACGCGGAAGCCGTCGCCGGTGGCGCGCATGGCGTCGAAACACGGGTGTTTAATCAGATTCCCGGCAAAGAGCGCTCGCGTTTGAATCTTTTTCGATTCCAGGTACTGAACCATCTCGTTGCGCGTAAACGGCGCGTTGGATTTGACGGTTAGCAGGAATCCAAACCAGCTCGGGTCGGACAGCGGTTCCGGTTCCGGAAGAATAAAGACGTCTTGCAGCCCGTCCAGACGCTGACGCAGGCGGTTCCAGTTCTCTTTGCGCTTTTCGACGAACGCCGGAAATTTCTTCAGCTGAGCGCAGCCGATCGACGCCTGTAAATCCGTTCCCTTGAGGTTGTATCCGCAATGACGATAGACGTATTTGTGGTCGTATCCGCGGGGAAGCTCTCCGAACTGTCCGGTAAATCGGCAGCCGCAGGTGTTGTCGACGCCTGAATCGCACCAGCAGTCGCGTCCCCAGTCGCGGTAGGAAAGCAGAATCCGACGCAGAAGCGGGTTGTTCGTATAAACCGCTCCGCCTTCCCCGGTTGTTAAATGATGAGGCGGATAGAAGCTCGACGTTCCAATGTCGCCGAACGTCCCGGTAAACTGCCCGTCGTACAAAGACCCGAGCGCGTCACAGTTGTCCTCGACAAGCCAGAGTTTGTATTTTTCGCAAAACGCCTTGACTGCGTTGAGATTGAACGGGTTCCCGAGCGTATGGGCTATCATAACAGCTTTGGTTTTGTCGCTGACCGCATTTTCCAGCTGAGTAACGTCAATATTGTATGACGGCAGCGCGACGTCAACGAAAACGGGAATAGCGCCATACTGAATAATCGGGGCGACGGTTGTCGGGAACCCGGCGGCGACGGTAATGACTTCGTCTCCGCGCTGGATTTTGCGTTCGCCCAGCAGGTCGGACGTCAGCGCCATAAACGCCAGCAGGTTGGCGGACGACCCGGAGTTGACAAAGAACGCGAATTTCACGCCCAGGTATTGAGCCAGATTCGACTCAAATTCTTTGGTAAACCGCCCGGCGGTAAGCCAGAATTCCAGCATGGCGTCTGTCAGAGAGAGCATTTCCTGCTCGTCAAAAACGCGCCCGGCGTAATGAATCGGCGTAACGCCGGGAATGAATTCTTTGCCGGCGTTCTCGTGAACCAGTTTGTAGTATTGAGTTACCTGTTCAAAGATGGACTGTCGGAGTTGTTCAATTTGATTCTGTAACATTTTTATTTGCTTTTCGATATGCAATGTAAATATCGTAACCGTTAAAGTCTTTTAAATCAACGTTAGTTGAGGGAAGATTGCACGGACCGACAACGGTATAATTGTTTTGACGCAGCAGGTCAAAGATTTCCTGATTATGATAAAAAAGAACAATGGAATTGCTGTTTTGAATCTGTTCCTGATACTCTTCCTTCGTCCAACATCTGAAATGCGTAAATTGTCCTTTGAAGTTGGATTGATTATTAAAAAATAACGGATGCAACCCATCGCGGGTAAAATTGATAATCGGGTCGTTACGGTTCTCTTCCGGGATGGAATCGAGCATGTCAAAAAGCCGTTCCCATTGAACCGCCAGCGTTTTATGGACTTTCATACCTTTCAGAACGCCAGCTCGTTGGATTGTTTGAGCGTTATGAATTCTGTTGACAGGGAAATAAAAATCGCTCATCGGGTCGCAAGCCAGATTATAAAACTTCTTTGTAACAGAAGCAAAAGGCAGCAGGAATAATCCAAGCGCCAGAACGACCGCAGCGACTTTAACAAACGGGATTGAGTACTGCGTTTTGATCAGCGTTTGGATTGTATACGTTAAGGCAATGTAGCCAATAATCCCGCCCCAGAAAAAATGCCATGGACATGGAACGGGATAAAACTGATGAACCGACAGCCCGGCAAAGACAAAGAGCATAATTACAGCGCTGATTTGGCTGTTGTCGCTTTTCTTTGCAAAAAAGGCGTAAGAGGAGCAGAGAAATCCTATGACCGTATTCCAGATCATGACGAAGTACAAACCGCCGACGCCGCCAAAGAGAAAGAACTTGAGAACTGTAACAAACAAACTTGACGAATGTCCTTCAGACAGATTTTTCTCTGTGGCGTTAGCGGCAAAATGCATTGCTCCTATGAACGTCTGATTAATATACTGTTGCGTTACATGATTCCCGGTAATCCATAATATAATTGGCAAACTGATTGCAGCCGAGCCGAGCAAAAACAAAAGGAACTGCTTCGCCACCGTCTTTATGGGGAAACGGCGTCCGAAGAGCCAAAATAATAGCAGCGCGGGAAGCGCCAGTTCAAAAACAACGCAAGTTTGTCTAAACCAGAACGGCAAGACGGACAATACGCCTGCTGCAAAAAACGCAATTCCGCTTTGAGGTTTGTCGACGCACCATAACACAGCATAGAACGCCGCAAGCGAGAAGAACAGCGAAAACACTGACGACCACGGCTGGAATTCCCAGTAGTACATCGGCGCATGAAGATAAAACAGCGCGATGGGAATCCATAAAAACTTTGCGTCTAAAAATCTTTTGGAAATCCAGTATATTAAAACGGCGGACAGCGCGTAAAAAAAGACGGACAGGTATTTCAGAACCAGCAGATTCACACCGAATACGTACAATGCCGCGGCTTGAAAGAACACTGTCAAGATTCCGTAATGGGAATACGTTTCAGCGTACAGCGTTTGCCCGCGGGCAACGTCGGCGGCGGCTTTGAACACGATGCCATCGTGATGAGGATCGACGCCGTACTGCGCCCAGAATCCGAACCAGAGCAGCGTAAAGACGAACAACGCGGCGGATACAATCCAGCTGGAGCGTTTGTTGTCAGCAGGAGTATTTTCAGCAGAAAGATTTTCAACGTCAGACATCGTCGGCTCTATTTATTCCGTTGTTCGCAATCGCGAATAAATTGTAACATTTGTTCTGTGCTCATACAGGCGGAATTCTCGTAATACGCTCTGTACCATTGCGCCGTTTTCTCCAGCGCGGTTTCCGTATTCCAGACGGGATTCCAGCCCAGAATCGTATTGGCTTTGGTGCAGTCGAGCGTCAAATTTTTCGCCTCGTGCGGGGCGTCTTTTGGTTCGTTGATTTCAAACCGGA